>JBIKTK010000081.1:0-5862 GCA_044348125.1 Flavobacteriales bacterium
CTGAAGGGGCCGAAACATACCGGTTTCAACACGCCCGGCTCCGCCACGCCGCGCCCGGCTCCGCCACGCCGCGCCCGGCTCCGCCACGCCGCGCCCGGCTCCGCCACCCACTCAGGGCTGCGGACCCGCTGCCGCCGCGTCGGGCTGCGTCAAGGCGTCAGGAATCCGATCCAAGTTCAGGCTGTCTGGCCACTGCGCCATGTCCGGAATCAGTGCGCCCGTGCAGCCCTCCACCTTGGGATAGAGCCGCGCGTGGTCAGCCGCGCCTTCGGGCAACCATTCCCGCCAGCCCGCGATGTGGTTGAAGAAGTAAAAGAGGACGCTCAGCAGCAACACCCCGCTGAGGGTGGCGAACAAGACCCCCAGCAGGCGGTTGACCCAATTGAGCATGGCCAATTTTGCTCCTTTTTCAACCACCTTCGCGAGGATGCGAACCAACAACAGCACCCCGACGAAGGCGAAGAAGAAGGCTGTGGGGTTGACCCAGTTCCCGGTCCAATGCCACTCTGAATGCAGCCAAGCAGCCACCCGGGCAGAACCATAATACCCGGCAAACAGCCCCATCCCCAGGCCCAAAAAAATGGCCACTTGGGTGACAAATCCACGGCGGAATCCTTGCCATGCCGCCCACAACAGCGGGAGGGAAACCACGATATCGAGTACCGCAATCGAGCCATTTTCCATGTGGCCAAGTTACGTGAAGGCCTTGGGTCGGCGTAGTTTCGCCCCATGACGAAGCAAACGTCCGAACGTCCTTGGCATTTGCGGGCAGCCCAGGCCCGGGATGTGGCGTCGATCCACGCCCTCATCTGCGAACTCGCCGCCTATGAACGTGCAGCGCAAGAGGTGGTGGTAACGCCAGAGGACCTGCGGAAACACGGGTACGGGGACCGGCCGCGGTTCCTGGCTTGGGTGGTGGTGGAGGGGCCGGCACCCGTGGATGGGCAGCCCAGTGAATCGGAGGAGGTGTTTGGGTGCGCGCTGGCCTACGAAAAGTACTCGACCTGGAAGGGTCCCTGCCTGTTCCTCGAGGACCTCATCGTCCGGGAATCTCAGCGGGGCCGGGGGGCAGGCAAGGCGCTGTTCGAGGCCGTCGCGGCCCAGGCAGCGCGTGCAGGATGCCTGCGGATGGAATGGCAAGTGCTGGACTGGAATGCCCCGTCCATCGCTTTTTACGAGGGATTGGGTGCCGAACTTGACCCCACTTGGATCAACGGCAAACTCACGGGGGAAGCACTGGCGCGCTACGCCCGAATGCCCGTTCCCCGTTGAAGCCGGCGTTTCGGGCGGCCCCGCAATCCGGACCGGCTGTCAGTACTCGTCTTCGTTGAAAAAGAAGTCCTCCTTGGAGGGGTAGTCTGGCCAAATGTCCTCAATCGATTCGAAGACATCGCCCTCATCATCCAGTTGCTGCAAATTCTCCACGACCTCCAGCGGCGCACCCGTGCGCATGGCGAAGTCAATCAACTCGTCCTTGGTGGCGGGCCAAGGGGCATCCTCCAAGTAGGAGGCCAGTTCGAGGGTCCAATACATGCTCTTCGTGTGGCTACGCGTTCAGCGGGCAAAAATAGGCCAAACCCGCTTCCAAGCAAGGTAACTGAAATCCATTGCATTTCATGCTGTTTGGCCTAAAAAAAAAACATTTCACTTGCGCCAGTACACCTCCGGTGCCCCGGCCCGGGCGGCCAACACCCGAGACAGCACGAAAAACCAGTCGCTCAGCCGATTGAGGTACTGCCCGATGACGGGGTCGACGGGTTCCACCCGGGCGAGCGCGACCACCCGGCGTTCGGCGCGCCGGGAGACGACGCGGCACAGGTGGGCCGCAGAGACCGCTGGGTGCCCCCCGGGGAGGATGAAGTTCCGCAGCTCGGGAAGACCTGCCGTCGCCGCGTCCATCCAGGCCTCCAACTCCCCAGCACGCTCCTCCGGCAGCGCCGGCAGGTGGACCTGCATCGCCTCGTCGGTGGTCGCCAGGTGGCTCCCGAGGTTGAACAGGTCGATCTGGATTTGGCCCAGCAACTGGCCATCCTCGGGCGAAGCCTGCAGCACCGCGTGGTCCGCCAGGGCGCCCACGAAGGCATTGAGCTCGTCGAGGGTGCCGTAGGCCTCGATTCGCAGGTCGTCTTTCGCAACGCGGTTGCCACCAAAGAGGGCGGTGGTTCCATCGTCTCCGGTCCGGGTGTAAATGCGCATGTCGGGGGTAGCTTCGCGGAAAAGAGTCGTTCGGAGATGCGCCGGGCGGGGTGTAACTTGCAGCCACTAACCCTTCTCCTGCGTCTCTCCATGGACAAAGATGATGCATCCCTTGCACTTTCAGCCCCCCGGGCGAAGCAGTTGCGCTACGACCGGGCCTACATGCGCATGGCGCAGGTTTGGGGGGAGCTCTCGCACTGCCAGCGCAAGCAAGTGGGTGCCCTGATTGTCAAGGACCGGATGATCATCGCCGACGGCTTCAATGGCTCCCCGACGGGTTTCCCCAATCCGTGCGAAGACGACGTCGGGGACACCCATTGGTATGTGTTGCATGCCGAGGCGAACGCGATCACGAAACTCGCCCGTTCCAACAACAGTTCGGCTGGGGCCACTTTGTATATCACGTTGTCGCCCTGCCGCGAGTGTGCGAAGCTCATCCACCAGGTGGGCATCGAACGGGTCGTTTTCTCTCAGGCGTACAAGGATCCCAGTGGTTTGGCCTTCTTGAGTTCGGCAGGGGTCGAAGTGGTCCACCTCGCCGACGATGTCCCGCCCCTTTGAGCCTCCACCGTCCTTTCGACCCACCCCTCCGATGAGCGAATCCGAATCCCTCCCATCCGTCCAAGCGCCCAACGACCCGACCCCCGGTCCGGACCCGACCCCCGGCCTGGACCCGCGCACTGCGGTCCGTCCGCCTTCGCCCTTCCTCCCGCTGTACTTCTCGGTGGTGCTGCTGGTGGGCATCTTGCTGGGACTTGGGTTGTCGCGATATGGAGCGGGCGGCGGAGGGATGGCGCGCCCGGGAGGTCCCCTGTGGGAGGTGTTAGACCAAATCGAGCGCTCCTATGTCGATTCCGTGACCCGGGACGAACTCGAGCGCGCCGCCGTGGAAGCCATGTTGGCCCAATTGGACCCTCACTCCTCCTACATTTCCGCTGAAGAATTGGCCGCCATGGCAGAACCCATGGAAGGAAACTTCGAGGGGATCGGGGTGGAGTTCATCATCCAGGACGACCAGTTGCGGGTGTGGGATGCGATTGCGGGTGGGCCCTCGGAGCGGGCGGGCATCCGATCAGGTGACCACATTTTGAAGGTGGATGGGGAGCCCATCGGCGGTCCGGAATTGACCAATGCCGAGGTCATGAAGCGGCTCAAAGGGCCGCGGGGGACCGAGGTGAAGCTGTTGATCCAGCGGGGAGAGAAGGAGTTTGAAGTGGATTTGGTCCGTGAAAAAATCCCGATCTACAGCGTGGTAGCCGCCTTGCCGGTCACGCCGCGCATCGGATACATTAAGGTGGTACGTTTCGCTCAGACCACGGACGAGGAGTTCCAGGCGGCGATGCAGAAGTTGGAGGCTGCTGGAAACAAGAAGGTGATCATCGACCTGCGTTCCAACGGCGGGGGCTACTTACAACAAGTGGTGCCCATGGTGGCCTCCTTTTTGCGAAAGGGTTCGATGGTGGTCTATACTGAGGGCCGCAATTCCCCGCGCCGAACGTATGACGCTCCGGTGGATGGGCCCTGGGTAGACTGGGAGGTGGCGGTTTTGATCGACGAGAATTCGGCTTCTGCGAGTGAGATTTTTGCGGGGGCCATCCAGGATTTGGACCGCGGCATCGTGGTGGGTCGGCGGAGCTTCGGGAAGGGGCTGGTGCAGGAGGAGTTCGGGTTGGAGGGTGCAGGCGCCTTGCGGTTGACCATCGCACGGTTCCATACGCCCACAGGGCGCGCCATTCAGAAACCGTACGGTGCGGAGGCCTTGCATGGCTACGAGGACGATTGGGAAGTGCGGTTCGAATCGGGCGAGTTGTTTCATGAAGACAGCATTCCCCGCCCGGATTCCTTGCGTTATGTGACCCCAGGTGGAAAGGAGGTGTTCGGGGGAGGCGGGATTGCACCAGACTTTTTCGTACCCTTGGACACCTTGCGAAGCTCGACGTACCTGTCGGAGCTGAGTTGGTCGGGGTTGATTCGGGCTGCTGCGTTTGAATGGGTGGATCGGAACCGCAGCGCTTGGGGTGCTGCAGGGGCGCCGCCCCTTTTCCGTCCTGTGCCTGCGAAGTGGTTGGCCCAGGCCTTGTCCACTTTGGAATCGTTGGCAGCCGCAGAGGGCATCCGCACCCCGGTGTTGTCTCCCGCTGCCCAGCGCAACCTGGAGCGCGAACTGTGGGGAGAGATCATTCGCGCTGTGGAGGGAGACGAAGCCTATTATACCTTCCGGATCGAAGGAGACCCTGTGGTGGGCCGAGGTTTGGAACTTTTGCAGCGGTCCCATGAACTTCAGGTGGTGGATGGGAGGTTATCTTTGAAACCAGGGAAACCATGATGGTGCCCCCCAGCAACAACAACCAAACCCCACAGGACATGGCCTTTGAATTGCCCTCCCTACCCTACGCCTACAATGCGTTGGAACCGCATTTCGATGCAATGACGATGGAAATCCACCACGGCAAGCACCATGCGGCTTATACAAACAATTTGAATGCTGCCATCGAGAACACCCCGATGGCGGGCAAAGACATCGAAACCTTGATTCGGGAGCATTCGGACGTCCCAGCGGTGCGAAACAACGGGGGAGGTTTTTGGAACCACGATCTCTTTTGGAAGATTCTGTCTCCGAACGGAGGCGGAGAACCTACGGGTGCCCTGGCGGAGGCGATTGCCCGAGATTTGGGCGGTTTTGCCGCTTTCCAGCAAGCGTTCGCCCAAGCGGCGGCTACCCGATTTGGATCGGGCTGGGCATGGCTCTGCGTGCGCGATGGCAAGTTGGAGGTTTGTTCTACGGCGAACCAAGACAACCCCTTGATGCCCAATGTGGGCTGCAGCGGTCGTCCCATCCTGGGCTTGGATGTCTGGGAGCACGCGTACTACCTGAAGTATCAGAACCGCCGTCCGGATTACATCGCGGCCTTCTTTCAATTGATTCGTTGGGAGGAGGTGGCTCGGCGTTACGCGGAAGCCATTCGGTGAGGCAGCAGGTCTTGGTCGTGGCCGGTGGGACCGGTACGCGGATGCGCCAGCCCACGGCGAAACAGTTCATCGTCTTGGAGGGTCTGCCACTGTTGTGGTGGACCCTCCGGCGTTTTCGCGAGGCCTTGGGGGATGATGTGGATGTGACGCTGGTGTTGCATGCCGACTTGATGCAAACGTGGCATCAGCTGCAAGCGACCCATGGTCCTGCCGGGGTGAAGCGGGTGGTTCCGGGGGGTGCAGAGCGGTTTCATTCGGTTCGCGCGGGGCTCGCGACCTTGGAACCGGGCGGGGTGGTGGGCATCCACGATGCGGTCAGGCCCTTCGTCTCGGTGGAGGTCATTCGCCATTGTTTTGAAACGGCGGCGGCGCAAGGGTGTGCGGTGCCTGCGGTGGCCGTCAAGGACAGCATTCGGCAAGTCCACGGCGCGGCTTCCTGGGCCCTAGAACGGCAGGCCTTGCGCGCAGTCCAAACCCCCCAATGCTTCCAACTCGATCTGCTCCGTGCGGCATACGAAGTGCCCTACCGCCCCGAGTTCACAGATGACGCCAGCGTATTCGAATTCGCCGGGCATCCCATCCATTTGGTTCCGGGGGACGAGCGCAACATCAAGTTGACCACGCCCGAAGACCTCGCCATCGCAGCAGCATTTTTGCGTCAGGACCTGTCGTCCTCGAGGTAACGACGCCGGTTTT
>JBIKTK010000082.1:0-5809 GCA_044348125.1 Flavobacteriales bacterium
CTTGGGGCTGTTCATGCACCGAACACTCACGGCCTTGTCGAAGGCGCCGCTGGTCCCTCTCAACCACCCCATGTTGCAGGAGTCCAAGGACCTACACCACTGATTAAGCACAGAAGAATCTTCTCAACATGAAACTGCTCATTCTTTTGGTCATCGTGGTGGGCTTCGTAGCCACCCTCCAATTGGCCAAAGTTTACCAGCTCACGTCTTCTCTCCGGGCGAAGCGTGAGGAAGACATTTCTGAGGCAGACAACCGATTGAACGGGGGTCTTTTCTTGGCATTCATGCTGGCCTTTTACGCCAGCTTCATCGCGCTGATGGTGAAGTACGGCGACTACTTGCCTGTCGCGGCCTCCGAGCACGGGGTGGAGGTGGACCGGTTGATGAACTTCAATTTGGCCATCATCATTTTCGTGTTCTTCTTGGTGAATACCCTGTTGTTTTGGTTCGCGGCCAAGTATTACCACCGCCCAGACCGCAAGGCCAAGTTCTTTGCACACGACAATCGGTTGGAGTTGATTTGGACCATCATTCCTTCCATCGTCCTCGCCGCCATCATTGCTTATGGTTTGAAAACTTGGAATGCCATGACGGGTGAGGCTTCACCTGATGCTTTGCAGGTGGAGGTCTACTCGAAGCAGTTTGACTGGACGGTCCGTTACCCAGGGTTGGATGGAGAGTTTGGTCTTGCAGATTTCAACTTGATCACGGCCACCAACCCGTTGGGCATCGCCACACCCGAGGGGGTCGTGGAAGCCTTGGCTGCGCTCGACTCCCAGATCGTAGCGTTGGAATCGGTGGTCGCGCACGAGAAGGGACATTTGGTCAAGGAGCGTGAGGGACTGGAGGAGGAGCTGCATGGCGGCCATGGACATGCTGCCCCTGAGGCGGGTCGTAAGGCGCGAATTGAGGCGCGTTTGGCGGAGATCGATGCCATGTTGGAGAGTGACCAAGTGGTCATTCTCACCGACGCGCAGTACGAAGCAACTGCCGACAAGCTCTACCGCCTCAAGCGTCACCGCCAGCGGATTGCGGAGTTGGAGCAATTTGACTTGGAAGGAGGAATCCCAGCGTGGGAGGCAGGGAAGGATGACCAAATTGTGAAAGGAGAGTTCCACATCCCCGTAGGCCGTGAAGTCGAATTCATCTTCCGCTCGCGGGATGTCATCCACTCCGCGTACATGCCGCACTTCCGGGCACAAATGAACGCAGTACCCGGAGTGCCTACCCGGTTCAAGATGACTCCGACCATCACCACGGACAGCATGCGGACCATCACGGGGGATGAGGAGTTCAACTACATCCTCCTGTGCAACAAGGTCTGTGGTTCTGCTCACTTCAACATGCAGATGACCATTGTGGTCGACACCCCGGAGCAATACGAGGCATGGTTGGCATCTCAAGCAGCGTTTGGTGCTGAGCCAGAGCCTGCTGCCGCTGATTCGACTGGGACGGCACCCGCCGCAGATGTGGCAGCTGTCGACACCACGGCTGCAGCGCCCAGCACCCTAACACCGGCCACCGGGGCGGGTGCAGGTCGCAACGCAGCCGCCACTCCCCGCAACAAGAACCAAGGAAACTTTTGATCATGGCAGCGCACACGCACCACCACGAGGAGAGCTTTGTATCAAAGTATGTCTTCTCGCAGGACCACAAGATGATTTCCAAGCAGTTCCTCGTCACAGCCATCTTGATGGGCATTGTGGCGGTGATGCTCTCGGTCTTCTTCCGTCTGCAGTTGGGTTGGCCAGGGGAGCAGTTTGCCATTTTGGAGACCTTTTTGGGGAAGTGGGCACCCGATGGGGTTTTGGATCGGAATGCCTATTTGGCTTTGGTGACGATTCACGGAACCATCATGGTTTTCTTCGTGTTGACGGGTGGGTTGTCTGGTACGTTCTCCAACTTGTTGATTCCATTGCAGATTGGCGCACGTGACATGGCCTCTGGATTTCTGAACATGTTGAGCTACTGGTTCTTCTTGGTGTCCAGCATCATCATGATTTTCTCGTTGTTTGTGGAAGGAGGTGCGGCTTCAGGGGGTTGGACGGTCTACCCACCTCTGAGCGCATTGCCACAGGCCATGCCGGGATCGGGCATGGGGATGACTCTTTGGTTGATTTCGATGACTTTGTTTGTGGTGTCATCATTGTTGGGTGGACTGAACTACATCGTCACGGTGGTCAACCTCCGCACCAAAGGAATGTCCATGACACGGCTCCCGTTGACCATTTGGGCGTTTTTGGTGACGGCCATCTTGGGAGTATTGAGTTTCCCAGTATTGGTTTCTGCGGTGGTGTTGTTGTTGATGGACCGATCGATGGGAACGGCCTTCTACTTGTCGGACATCTACATCGCTGGTGAGGCTTTGGACGTAACGGGAGGCAGTCCCATCCTTTACCAGCACTTGTTTTGGTTCTTGGGCCACCCCGAGGTTTACATCGTTTTGTTGCCAGCCCTGGGCATCAGTTCTGAGGTGATTGCGACGAATGCCCGCAAGCCCATCTTCGGTTACAAGGCCATGATCGGTTCGATTCTGGGCATCGGCTTCTTGAGCTTCATCGTTTGGGGGCACCACATGTTCGTGACCGGAATGAATCCATTCTTGGGTTCGGTATTCGTTTTCACAACCCTGTTGATTGCCATCCCTTCGGCAGTGAAGGCGTTCAACTACATCACCACCTTGTGGCAAGGGAACATCCGATTCACTCCGGCCATGTTGTTCAGCATCGGATTGGTGAGCACGTTCGTCACGGGGGGGTTGACCGGCATTATCCTGGCAGACTCGGCCTTGGATGTGAATGTACACGACACGTATTTCGTGGTGGCACACTTCCACATCGTGATGGGGATGTCCGCGATTTTCGGCATGTTGGCGGGCATTTACCATTGGTTCCCCAAGATGTTTGGGAAAATGATGAACACCAAGCTGGGCTACGTCCACTTCTGGATCACGCTCATCACGGGTTATGGCGTGTTCTTCCCCATGCACTTTGTGGGCATCGCGGGAGCGCCACGTCGTTACTATGACTACTCGGAGTTTGCATTCTTGGACTGGGTGATGGACCTGCAGCCCATCATCTCCACGTTTGCCATCATCGGGGCCATTGGACAGTTGTTCTTCTTGTTCAACTTCTTCTACAGCATCTTCCGGGGCCCGCGGGCCGTGGAAAATCCATGGGGATCCAATACCTTGGAATGGACGACGCCGGTAGAGCACGTCCACGGAAACTGGCCGGGTGCACTGCCTGAGGTTCACCGTTGGGCATACGATTATTCGAACCCGGAGCATGAAGCGGATTTTGTGCCCCAGACAACGCCCTTGTTGCAAGGGGAGCACGCACATTGAGGATGGGGCTTTGCCGTTGGATCGGCGTGCTCTGTTTGCTGGGGTGCGGCAGTGTGTTGTGGGCGCAGGCCCCTCGGATCAAGGCGTTCCCGGAGGGAGCGCCTTATCCGTTTGTGGTGGCCACCCAGCATGACTCATTGCTCGAGGGGGGAGCTCCGTTGTTGCTCTTTTTGCATGGTAGGAGTTTGTCTGGAACGGATTTGGCCTTGGTGCAGCGTTATGGGGTCATCGATGCCATGAAGCGGGGGACCCAGGTGCCTGCCTTGGTGGTTGCCCCTCAGCTGAGAAAGGGAGAATCTTGGGAGCCTGCGCGGGTGGCGGGGGTACTGGATTGGGTGGAGGAGCGTTACCGGACCGATCGGAGCCGGGTCTATGTGGTGGGCATGAGCTTGGGGGGATACGGGACGATGGATGTGGCGGGGGTGTATCCGGAACGGTTTGCGGCGGCGATAGCCATTTGTGGGGGAGGACAGTTGAAGCATGCTTGTGGTTTGGCCCAGACCAAGCTGTGGATTCAGCATGGCACCCGGGATGTGCATGTGCCGCATTCCGAGTCGCAGAAGATGTATGACGCCATCAAGGCATGTGACGCGGATGCTTCATGCGAACTGACCTTGTTCCCGCAATATGACCACGGGAAGATTGCCCGGGAGTTTTACAACCCTGACTTGTATGCTTGGCTTTGGAAACATGTTCGGGAGCCTGAGGGGATAGAGGAGGAGAAGGAGTAATTTGGGTGTCATGAAGGCAACTGAAGGGGATTTCGATTTGCGGGGTGAGGCGGAAAGGCCGTCGGATGGGGAATGGGACCGGGTGCTCAGGCCCGCACGGTTTGACGACTTTACCGGTCAGCGGGCCGTGCTGGACAACCTGGAGATCTTTGTGCGGGCGGCCCGCCAGCGTGCCGAAGCGCTGGACCACGTCCTGTTGCATGGACCCCCGGGATTGGGGAAAACAACCTTGGCGAACATTGTGGCTTCCGAGATGGGGGTAGGCATCAGGACCACCTCCGGTCCGGTGTTGGACAAGCCAGGAGATTTGGCGGGCCTGCTGACGAACCTCGAGCACAACGATGTGCTGTTCATCGATGAGATTCACAGGTTGAGCCCTGTGGTGGAGGAGTACCTGTACAGTGCGATGGAGGATTTCCGCATTGACCTCGTGATTGACACGGGACCCAATGCGCGGACGGTTCAAATCGACTTGAATCCTTTCACTTTGGTGGGGGCGACCACACGGTCGGGCCTGTTGACGGCGCCTCTGCGGGCGCGGTTTGGCATCAACCTTCGCTTGCAGTATTACGATGCGAAGACGCTCACGGACATCGTGGTCCGAAGCAGCGGCATCCTTGCCGTACCGATTGAGGAGACGGCCGCATATGAGATTGCTTCCCGTAGCCGAGGAACGCCGCGGATAGCCAATGCGCTGCTGCGCCGGGTACGCGACTTTGCGCAGGTGAAAGGGGATGGTGTGATCACGCCAGACATCACGTCGTACGCTTTGGATGCGTTGCATGTGGACAAGCGAGGACTGGATGAGATGGACAACCGGATTCTCACCACGTTGATTGACAAGTTCAAGGGGGGACCGGTGGGGGTGACGACCATTGCCACGGCGATTGGGGAGAATGCCGGCACGCTGGAGGAGGTCTATGAGCCTTACTTGATTCAGGAGGGATTGTTGATGCGGACGCCCCGGGGCCGGCAGGCGACCGAGGCGGCGTACCGGCATTTGGGGCGAACCGTGGCCGGAGGGTCAGGGACTTTGTTCGACGTCTGATGGGTCGAACAGTTTGGCTTCGGAGCGAGCGCACCGCTTGGCTCAAGGAGCGTGCTTTGGCGCTGGGATTTCAGTCGGTGGGGATCGCCCAGGCCCGTTTTTTGGAGGAAGAGGCTACGGGGTTAGCGAAGTGGCTGGAACGCGGTTACCATGGGGAGATGGGGTACCTTGCTCGCAACTTCGACCTCCGGTTGGATCCTCGGCTGCTGCATCCAGGGACCCGGACGGTGGTTAGTTTGGCCTACAACTACTACACCGATGCCAAGCCGAACGATCCAGACGCTCCGCGGATCGCGCGTTACGCTTACGGCGAGGACTATCACCAGGTTCTGAAAGAGCGGCTTCGTCAGTTGATGGAGGAGGCAACGGCGGCGTGGGGCGCGTTGGAGGGCCGGGCTTTCGTGGATTCGGCGCCGCTTCATGAACGGGCTTGGGCACGGGAATCAGGCGTCGGGTGGACCGGCAAGAACAGTCTGACTTTGTCGAAGCGCCAGGGGAGTTTTTTCTTTTTGGCGGAGTTGTTGTTGGATGTGGATTTGGAGCCAGACGCCCCGGCAACGGACCACTGTGGGCGTTGCACCCGGTGTTTGGATGCATGTCCCACGGGGGCCATCATCCAGCCCATGGTGGTCGATGGATCCCGTTGCATCAGCTACTTCACCATCGAGTTGAAGGGGGCCATTC
>JBIKTK010000083.1:0-5789 GCA_044348125.1 Flavobacteriales bacterium
GTTCTTTGAGTTGGTCATGCCCGACTTTCCTGACCCCATCCGCATGCTGCTCACCGGCCACGCCGACATCGATGCGGTCATCGACGCCATCAACAAAGGCCAGATCTACAAGTACATCTCGAAGCCGTGGAACGAGGCGGAGCTTTACGCGCTGGTGGAGGAGGCATCGGCCCAGTTTCGCCGCAAACGGGACCTCCACTTTGCGGGCAACAAGTTGTTAGGCCAAATGCAAGAAGCCCGCACCCTCGCGCGCCAGATCACCGAAACCCTCGGCGAAGGCATCCCCATCGATTCGGAACGCTTGTCCAGAATCCACGAAATGGCAAAAAACATCGACACATTGCTTTCTCAATAAGACAAAGTAATTATGTTCCCGCCTTACTTTCGTGAGAACTTAACTCTCGCGATCGGACATGTGGGTATACATCTTGGATGGCAGCGGAGCGACGGCCGAGGTGACCCGTTTGTTGTTGCAGCAGGCGCAATTGGGGCGGGTTCACCACGTCTGCTCTGAGCTCAGAGACCTGCGCACTACTTTTCCTCCGCTCCCTCCCCATGCCCCAGAAGTACCAGCGCGCATCCTCTTCCTGCTGGACGCAGGCCTCTCCCGCGAGCTCACAGGATATCTCGCCGATGCCCTGACGACCCTGGCAAAGGACGAATGCCCTTGGGAATGGCTGGTCCTTTCCTTGGTCACCCCCGGTGCGAAAAACACACTGCCCGCAGACCTCACCTCGCTGACGCAATGGTGCGGCGAATTGGTGAAGCCCATCGACACCCACCTCATCCGGTACATCGTCGACACGCGGTTCGAGTCCCTCCAAGCCTCCACCTCCGACGCATCTTCCCGGCAGACCCCGCCGTCGGATCAACGCAGGTAACGGAAATCTTCCCCGGGCTGGATGTTCTGCAGCGTCTTCAGGATGAGCCGTATGCAGTTCTCCACGTCGTCGCGGTGCACCATCTCCACGGTGGTGTGCATGTAGCGCAGGGGCAATGAAATCAGGGCACTGGGCACTCCCATGTTCGAGTAGGCAAAGGCATCCGTGTCCGTTCCCGTGAACCGGCTCACGGCCATCCGCTGGAAGGGAATCTTTTCCGCTTCTGCCGTTTGGATGATGCGCTTGAGCAGATTGTTCTGCACGGCGGGGCCATATGTGACACCGGGTCCTTTGCCGGCAGCCACATCCCCCTGTTCGATTTTGTTCATCAACGGCGTCTGCGTGCAGTGGGTCACATCGGTCACGATGGCCACGTCGGGCTGGATGCGTTCCGCAATCATTTCTGCACCCCGCAGCCCGATTTCCTCTTGCACCGAGTTGGTGATGTAGAGTCCGAAAGGCAACTTGATGCCTTCTTCGTGCAACAACCGGGCGACTTCGGCAATCATGAAACCTCCGGCCCGGTTGTCCAGGGCACGCCCCACAAACCAGTCCTTGTTCAGCACCATGAACGTGTCCTCATAGGTCACCACGCAACCCACGTGAATGCCCATCGACTCCACCTCCGCCTTGTCCTTCGCACCGACATCGAGGAACAGGTTCTTGAACGAAGGCGCGGGTTCCTTGCCCGGTTCGCGCACGTGGATGGCCGGCCAACCGAACACCCCCTTCACCGTTCCTTTCTCCGTATGAATGTCCACGCGCTTGGACGGCGCGATCTGGTGGTCGCTGCCCCCATTGCGGCGCAGGTAGATGTAACCGTCGTTGGTGATGTAGTGGACGAAGAAACTGATCTCATCCGCATGCGCCTCGATCACCACCTTGTAGGGAGCATCCGGTTGAATGACCCCCACTGCGGTGCCGTAACTGTCGATGATGGTGGTGTCGATGTAGGGCCGGATGTAGTCAAGCCAAATCTGCTGCCCCCCGCTCTCGAATCCCGTCGGACTGGGGTTGTTCAGGTACGCCTCCAGAAACTTTTCCGACTTGCGGGTGATGATCTTCTTTGCCATGCTGCGAAGTTAACACCAGCGGGGTCCTTTCACGGCGCCCAGAGGAAGGTCAGTGGCACGTGGAGCCGGGCATTCCACGAGCGTTCGCTGTGGTCCGCGCCGGGGAATCGCTGGGAGGACCACCGCAGCCCAGCCGGTGACTCGGCTTCCAGCGTGCGATCGACGGCGTCCTGCAGTGGCGGATACATGGCATCCAGCGTGCCATCCCCACAATCGAAGTAGAGTCGGTGGTCGTCGAGCCGGTGGAGTTGGGAGGCCAAATACCCCCGCATCGCCTCAGGCACCGGGTTGCCCGTCATCCCGAACACCCCCGGCCAATGGGTCGAAAGGCATGCAGCCCCGCCAAATACCTCCGGGTATGTGCACAGCCCATAAAGGGAAATCAATCCGCCCATGCTGCTCCCGGCCAAGCGCGTGTACTTCGCCTCGGTACGGGTTGGGTACACGGCGTCGATAAAGGGCTTGAGCTCCTCCACCAGAAAGGCGAGGTAGGCGTCGGAGGCCGGAATGAATGGGCCTCCCACCCAACGCCCGGCCCGGTTGAGCTCATCCGACACCCAGGCCCGCTCGTCGGCGGACATCGCTGCGAACGGTTGGGCAGGGAAGAACTCGGCATGCCGCCGCGCGGGAATGCTCGCCACCCCCACCACGATGAACGGATCCACCTCGCCCAACCGAATCAACTCCGGCACCACCTCATCCAACTCCCAGGCCTGCCCATTCCAGGTCGACCCCGCTTGGAACAGCATCCCCCCGTCGTGCATGTACAGCACCCCGAAGCGCGTCGTGTCCGGCAGGCCTGTGGGCACCCACACCCACACCTCCCGCGCAACCACGTGTTGCGACGGAAAGTCCGGAATCCGCTCCAATCGTCCTCCGGGGGCTACCCCCTCCGTCACGGTTTGGACTTCCAACTCCACGACCTCTTGGGAGTGGATCTGCGCCGCCCCACCCACCATCGCCAGCCCCAGCATGAACGTTCTCAAAAATCCCATGCCCGCTCGATTCAGGATTCTCAATTCTCCTTTCTCCATTCTCAATTCTCCTCACAAATCATACCCCCCGCGCTCGATCAGGTGCAGGGCGATGCGCTGCCGCGCTTCCTTCACGTTGAACTCGTCCGACTTGCAGAAACGCTTCAGCCCCAGCAACATCATCTTCAGCTCATCCCCCGAAGCGAAGGAGAGCAGCGCCTCCCGGCCCGCCGAGTGCATCCATTCTGCGGCCTCGTAGGTGTACACCCGCATGATGTCCGTTTGGATGCCCACGGCGTCGGCACCCCGGAGCGCAGCGAGCTTCTGCACCCGCAGCACCGTGGATTCGGCCGTGTACGTCCAAATCGCCATGTCTGCGATGTTCATTAGGATTTCCTGCTCCTTCGCCAACGACATCATGAGCTTCTGCGCCGCCGCTCCCGCCACCAGCAACACCGCCTTCTTGAAACCGCGGATGTGGGCGAGGTGGGCCTCAAACACGTCCGACGGGGCACTGCCGAAGTCCGGGATGCCGGTGAGCTCCTTGACCACGCCCATGGCCGGGGTCATCAAGTCCATCTCCCCCTTCATCGCCTTCTTGAGGATCATGTCCACCGTGAGCATCCGGTTGATCTCGTTGGTGCCCTCGAAAATGCGGTTGATGCGGGCGTCCCGGAAGGCACGCTCGGCGCGGGTTTCGGCGCTGTAGCCCATGCCTCCATGGATTTGGACTGCTTCATCCACCACATAATCAATCACTTCCGAGCCGAGCACCTTCATCATGGCGCATTCCGGCGCATAGTCGGCGATGCCCTGTAAGGTCGCTTCCCCGTGCGGAACCCCGGCGGCCTTGAGGGCCGAGATGGCGTCCTCGATGTTCTGGGTGGCCCGGTAAATGGCCGCTTCGCACGTGTAAATGCGCAGGGCGCTCTCCGCCAGTTTGTACCGGATGGCACCGTACTTCGAAATCGACCGGCCAAACTGCTCCCGATCCAAGGCGTACTTCACCGACCCGGTCACCGCCTCCTTCGCAGCCCCCATCACCGCACCGCCGAGTTTGATGCGTCCGATGTTCAAGATGTTCACGGCGATTTTGAACCCCTTCTGCCGCTCGTACAGCAGGTTTTCCACCGGAACCAAGACATCGTTGAAGAAGATTTGGCGCGTGGAGGAGCCCTTGATGCCCATCTTCTTTTCCTCGGGATTCTTGGTGATTCCGGGGCTATGGCCGTCCACAATGAACGCGGTCAAGTTCTCGTCGTCATCGATTTTCGCGAAGACGATCATGACATCGGCGAATCCGCCGTTGGTGATCCACATCTTCTGGCCGTTCAGAACGTAGTGGCGGCCATCTGGGGTCAACGTGGCGCGGGTCTTGCCGCTGTTGGCGTCGGAACCGGCGCCGGGCTCAGTCAGGCAATAGCATCCTTTGAGTGCGCCGGAGGCCAGTCCCGGAATCCACTGCTGCTTCTGGGCTTCGTTGCCGTAGTAGAGGATGGGCAGGGTACCGATGCCGGTGTGCGCGGAGAAGCTCACGCTGTACGAATGGGCGCCACCGATGGCCTCCGTGATGAGCATGGTGGTTTTGAAGTCCAAACCCAGCCCCCCCAGCTCCTCAGGCACGGAACTGCCGAGCAATCCCAAGGCCCCGGCCTCCTCCATGAGTTGGGGCACGAGCCCTTCCTCCTGCGCGTCGATGCGGTCGAGCACGGGCACGACCCGTTTCTCCACGAATTCCAGGGTCATCTGCTTCATCATCAGTTGTTCCTCGGTCCATTCTTCGGGGATGAAGATGTCTTGAAAGGAGACGTCGCGGATCAAAAATTCTCCGCCGCGGATGGCTTGCTGGGACATGGGATACGGGAATAGAAAGGGGTAAACAACAGGATATACGGAGGGTCAGGAAAGAAGTTCGAAGATGCCGGCGGCGCCTTGGCCCGTACCGACGCACATGGTGACGGCACCGTAGCGTCCGCCGGTTCGCCGCAGTTCGTGCAGGAGCTGGACGGTGAGCTTGGTGCCGGTGCAGCCGAGCGGATGCCCCAGGGCGATGGCCCCGCCGTTGGGGTTGACCTTGTCGGGATCGAGCCCCAACTTCCGGATGATGGCCACGGACTGGGAGGCAAAGGCCTCGTTCAACTCAACGGCGGCGAGATCCTGCTGGGACACCCCGGCCTTGCGCAGCGCTTCGGGCAGCGCGTAGATGGGACCCACCCCCATGATGCGCGGCGCCAGGCCGCTGACATGGTAGCCGGCCAGCCGCGCCAGCGGTGCGACGTTCAGTTCCAGGAGCATCCGCTCGCTGACCACCAGCACGAAGGCGGCCCCGTCCGAAGTCTGCGAGCTGTTGCCGGCCGTGACCGAACCCCTGGCGGCGAACACCGGCTTGAGCCGGGCCAGCCCCTCGGGCGACGTGTCGCGCCGAACCCCCTCGTCCACCTCCACCACCGTCGTCCGCTCCTGGCGGCGCTCATCGCCGTCGAGGTACACCTCCCGCACCGTCACCGGTGCGATGCCCGGCGCAAACCGCCCCCCGTCGATCGCTGCCGCCGCCCGCCGGTGGCTCTCCGCTGCGAAGGCGTCCTGCGCCTCACGCCCCACCTCAAACTCCTTCGCCACCGCCTCGGCCGTCAACCCCATGCCCCAGTACCACTCCGGATGCGCCTTCGCCACCCGGGCATTGGGCGTGATGCGCCAGCCCCCAAACGGGATGGGCGACATCGACTCGATGCCTCCAGCGACCACCACATCCGCCAGCCCCGCATGGATCTTCGCCGAGGCGATTGCGATCGCCTCCAACCCCGACGCACAGTATCGGTTCACCGTCATCCCTGGCACCCGGTCCGTGTCCAGCCCCATGA
>JBIKTK010000181.1:0-4109 GCA_044348125.1 Flavobacteriales bacterium
TACCCCACCAACCCCAGCGGCGCCATCGCCTCCCGAACCCCGTAATGCCCCAATTTCCAATCCCCCGCCGCGTCCACCGTCGACCACGAAACCGCAGGCCAAACATCATTCAACTGCCAATACAAACTGCCCAGGGTCCACGGGGCGCGGCTGCGGTGAAAACGGATGCCGTGGGAGAGACCTTGGGATTGGGCGGTTTGGCTTGCGTAAATCGCGGCATCCAAGGGCAGCGACTGCACGGCCTGGCCGGTCACCCGGCGCGTGTACACATCCATCATGTCCCAGCCATCGAAGCCGGGGGCAATCCACGGCATGCGCGACCGCTGCCGGAACGCCAACGCTTCGTCTACAACCTCGTTGATTCCGCGCTCCGGGTCCATCAGCGCCATCGTCCGCCGCCCTGGCAAAGACTGCAGCCCAAATTCGCTCACAAACCGCCCCGCCCCCGTCCGGTAGTGGTCCCAGGTCAAGGTGTCGAACCAAATCCGCCACGCATGTTGGTCGCCCGCATCGACGCGTTCGGTGATGCCCGGGCCTGCGGAAGGCGATGAGGACCAGTAACTTCGATTGGGGTCGTGGGCAGCCAGCACGCGCGGCAGGTCCCGGTGGAAGTGGCGGTCGTAGGCCCGCTTCACGGCCAGCGAGTCGCGCCGGTTGAGGCCGTATTGCTGCGCCCAGCCCCACTTCATCCAGCCGGTGAGGGACTCGTTGTTCCCGCACCACAGCCCCAGCGAGGGGTGGTTTCGCAGCCGCCGCGCCACTTCGGCGGTCTCGGCCAGGGCGTTTTTCCGCCATTTCCGGTCCTTGGGCACCATGGTGCAGGCGTAGGCCAAATCCATCCAAACCACCACACCCTCTCGGTCACAGGCTTCGAAAAAGGCGTCATCGGGATAGCCGCCCCCGCCCCAAACGCGCAACGCATTCATCCCGGCGTCCACGGCTTCTTGCACCAGGGCCTCCCATCCCGCTGCCGCCCGGTGCGCGAAGAAGTCGGGGGGCACGATGTTCGCCCCGAGGGCAAAAAAGGGCCGCCCGTTCACCTCCCACCCGAACCCGGCTCCTGCCGCTCCGGTGCCCGCGGCTCCGCCTCCGCCGTCCGCTCCGCCTCCGCCGTCCGCTCCGGCTCCGCCGTCCGCGCCGTCGGCCCCTGCGGCTCCGCCGGTTCCCGCTCCGGTTCCGGCTCCGCCGGTTCCCGCTCGCAGCCGCAGGGTCCGCAGTCCGATCAGCTGTTCCCTCCGGTCCACCCAGGCCCGGTCACCGCGCCCCGTTCGAAGCTCGGTCACCACGGGGGTGAGGACCGGGGGAACGTCGGGGCCACCGGGGTCCAGACCCCGGGGCCACCAGAGCTGGGCCTCCGGATGGGGGCAGACCGCTTCCAACACCGGTCCGCGCCCGGAGGCCCGGCAAGGAGGCGCCTCGGGGCCCCCGATCGAGAAGTGGGCCTCCCAGCGCCGGGCGGGCCAGCTGCCCCACCCCGCCCGTCCCGCCCGTCCCGCCCGTCCCGCCCGTCCCGCTCGCCCGCCCCGCCCCCCGGCCGGCCCTACCTCCGCCCGACAACGCACCGCCTGCTCCTCGGCAAGCCAAACAAACTGCGTCCCAGCCAACCTCCACGCCGGGCCCACCTCCAGCGACACCGGCCCCCCGAGGCCGCCGCCCACCAGCCGTGGCCCCCAATCCCAACCATGCCTGAACTGCGGACGCCGAATCACCCCGCTCGACTGTTCCCCCAGCGGCCTCGGCTCATTCGACAGGGGCACGGGCAGCCCGATGCGGGCGAGCCGGCGGAGCCCCTCCTCGACCAGCGGTTCGAACTGGAACTCCAGCACCACCTCGCCCGCCCCGTCCCGGCGCACCAGCCGGGTGACATCGACCCGGTAGGTGCGGTGGGCATTGTCGCTCCGCAGGACCACCTTCCCGTTCACCCGAACCGTCGCGTAGGTATCCAGGCCCGAAAGCACCAAGGTGGCCCGGTGGTCCCGAAGGCGCAGGGCCTGGACCGAGGGCTCGGGAAGTTCGAGGGTGCAGCGGTAGGTCCAGCTGTGGGACTCCGTCCAAGCCCAGTCCCGCTCCGAAGTTCCCGCAAACGGGTCCGGTTCGCCCAGGGAAACGAGGTCCGTGATGGCGTCTCCGGGGAACCGAACGGGATGCCAAGTGCCGTGGATCGGGTGCAGGAAGTGACCTGAGGAGAGCGGGGTGAGGTGGGTTTGGCCTGCGGCCTCAAACGCCGTCCACGACCCGACCCAAGCAGCGAGGTGGAGCACCGTGGCCACCCAACGCATCTGTTGCGCGCGTTGTTGCATCTTGCCCGCGAAGCTACGCGAAACGACGGCCGCGGGGGGTGTAACTTGGCGGCGTGAAGACGACGCGCATCATCGCCCGCCGGTGGGCTTGGGAGGGTACCCAGCACGCATGGTCCCGGCCGGTGGTCGGAATCGCGACCGCAGGGGTCTCGCTCGGAATCGCGTTGATCATTCTGTCCTTGGCCATCGTCCAAGGGTTCCAGCACGAGGTGAGGGAGTTGGTGGTGGGGTTTGGGTCGCATGTCCAACTGTTTCACCACGAGGTGGCGGCGCCGTCGCTCCGGATGGACGATTCGCTGCAGGCCCGGGTGGCGGGGGTGGACGGGGTCCGGCATGTGCAGCCGTTTTTTTCGGTGCCGGGGTTGGTGGAGACGCGCGCGGAGGTCAAGGGGGTGGAGGTCAAGGGGGTCGGGCCCATGACGGACCGGACGATGCTGGAGGGGGCGCTGGTGGAGGGGGTGGTGCCGGGGCCGACGGGAACGGGGGACTCGCTGTGTATATCGGTGGCTTTGGGCCGCCGGTTGCGGTTGGGGTTGGGGGAGCGGGTGGCCCTGTATCTGGTGGGGAGCGACGGCGAAATCCGCCCGCGGAACATGGTGGTGTGCGGGTTGTATGAGACCGGGCTGCAGGAGTATGATGAGCGGACGGTGTTCGTGCCGTACCGGGAGCTTCAGCGGGCGGCGCGCTGGGGGCTGGAGGCGCAGGGTGTGGTGGAGGGGTCGCTTTGGGAGGTGCGGACGTTCGGGGCGGTGGGGCCCACGGAGGTGGTGTGGAGCGGGGTGGAGGGCTGGGCGGGTCCGGGGCCGCATGATGCGTCGGGGCTGCCGGAGGGCACCGTGGTCGAGGCGGTGGTGCGGGAGGAGCGGCGGCCCGCCCGGCTCACGGGCGACACGGTTCGGTTCGTGGTGGGACCGGAGGGAGGGACCGAGGTCTGGGCTGCTGGCGGCGGCTGGCGTTTCCATGCGACGGGGTATGAGGTGTTCCTGGAGCCCGCCGCCGCGCAGCCCGCGGTGCTGGCCCAGTCCGCCGACCGCATCCGGGAGGTGCTTCCTTACGATTGGTTGACCCAGAACGTGGAGGAGCAGTCCCCGGAACTGTTCGCGTGGTTGGGCATGCTGGACCTGAACGTGGAAATCATCATTGGGTTGATGGTGCTCATTAGCGTCATCAACATGGCGTCGGCGTTGCTGGTCATCATCTTGGAGCGCAGGCCGCTGGTGGGCATGCTCAAGGCGTTGGGGCTGACGGACCGAGCGGTGGTGACCATCTTTGTTTGGCAAGCCACATGGATTCTGGGGCGGGGTTTCGTGTGGGGGAACGTGTTGGGGCTGGGTCTGGTGGGACTACAGGCGGCCACGGGTTGGGTGCAACTCGATCCGGAGGCCTACTACGTGGACCGGGTCCCGGTGCGGATGGACTGGATGTGGCTTGGGGCGACCGAGGGCTGGGCATTCCTGGTGTGTGCCGCTTCGATGTTGTTGCCGGCCTATGCTTCGGCGCGGATTCGTCCGGCGGAGGCGATGCGTTTCCGGTAATCGTTCCGGCGGTGTAACTTCGGCGCGGATTTGACCTACCCTACCTCTGACATTCTCATGGCGCCAAACGTCCGCATCCACGACAACATCTTGCACACCATCGGCGCGACGCCCATGGTCCGTCTCAACCGCATCGTCGCTGATTTTCCGTGCGAGGTGTTGGCGAAGGTGGAGTACTTCAACCCCGGTCACAGCGTGAAGGACCGGATGGCGCTGCAGATGATCGAGGACGCCGAAGCGGACGGGCGGCTGCGCCCCGGGGGTACCGTCATCG
>JBIKTK010000084.1:0-5672 GCA_044348125.1 Flavobacteriales bacterium
CGCGAGATCCCCCAACCGAACCACCCGGCCATCCCGGTCTCCGCGTACAACGATGTCCCGCAATCCATCTGCCTCGTACACCCGAAACCGACCTCTGACGATCAACTCCTCAGCAGCCGTCTTCAACCGACCCCCGGTGGTTTCGATGTTTGCATTCCGGACGGCTGCGGCCACCTCCCCGAGGGTAAGTTGAAACTCATTGAGTTTTTCCTCTCGAATCCGGATCTCGATTTCCTCGGTGGGAAACCCGCTGAGCTCAATTTGGGAGATTTCCTCGGCCTCCAGCAATTCCTGTTCGATGCGGCGGGCTTCCGCTTTGAGGGCATGGAGGTCCGGGATGCCGGTCACGGCAAAGGAAAACGCCACCGCGATGGCGTCCCGCTTGAACACAATCGGCGGTTCCATGCCGACCGGGAAACTGGAGATTCGGTCTACCGCATTCTTGACGTTTTGCAGGATCGCATCGGTTTGATTGGGGTCCTTGACCTCGATGGTGATGCTTGCCGCATTCTCAAGGCATTGGGATTTCACCTGGTCGAGTCCGGCAATCCCTTCCAGGTTTTCCTCAATCTTCGAAACGATGCCCTCCTCCATCTCTTCCGGAGAAGCACCCGGATAAGCCACTTGGATCAGGATGGTTTTGGAGGGCACCTCTGGGAAGAAACTCGATCGGAGGGTGGTCAGTCCCATCCAGCCGCCAACCAGGAGCAGGAGCATGACCAGGTCCCCAGCCAGGGGGTACCGGATGAAGGCCCGAATCAGGGATTCCATTACTGTGCGATTTCCATGCCCTCGTAAGCGCCCGGGATGGGCTGGGCAAGCAACGACAGGCCGGAGGTCAGGCCGGCAACGAGTGCGGTTTGGGTGCCCCGGAACCGGACTTCGATGGGGGCCTTCTTGAGCCTTCCCTCCACCACGGTGAAGACGGTGTTGTCCGGCTGGATGGCATCCAACCCGACCTCCACCACATCCGGAATCGCTCGGCTCCGGGCTTCACCCGTCAAGTAACGACCGTCCCGCAAAGAAGCGCCCTGTCCAGGCAGCGCTTCAATCCTGCAGTACACACTGGCAGACTGGGTGGCAGCATCCACTTGGGAGGCCATCCGGACGACAGATCCCCGGGCCACTTCGGTGCCGTTTTCCTCGTAAAAAGAAACGGCATCCCCGACCGCGAGGGTCGGCAAGTACCGCGCGTGGATGGCCGATTTGACCTCAAAAGCTGATCCACCGACCAATGTGCCCACCAAGGTTCCCGCCCGGACCAACGCCCCCGGATCCACCAAAGCCGTCCCCACGACCCCCGTGAAGGGGGCCGCCACCCGGTACTTCTCTCCGCGGGCCTCGGCCGATCGGATGGCGTGGTAGGAACTGACAATGCCCCGGTTTGCCAGGAACAACCGCTCCCGCTGGCTTGCCGGTTCTGGCAATTCGGGCAACGAACGACGAACATCGACCCCGGCGACGAAGGCCTCCCACACCGCCCACCGATCCGGGAAATCCGTTCGGATGTCCGCCAAGGCACCGCCCAGCAACTGCAAGAACTTGCCCCGTTCCCCCTCTACCCCAGCCCGCCATTCGCTGTCGTCCAATCGAAGCATCACCTCGCCCGCTTGGAACCGAACCCCCTCGCGGAATTCCTTTCCCCCCGGCTTCAACACCCCCGTGACCTCGGCCAAGATGTCCATCCGTTCCCATGCGTCCACCCGGCCCTCCAGGGGGATGCGGGGCACCACCAGGCCCGGATTCGCAGCCACCACCTTCCCGGGACGTGCCGCCACCTTGCGGGGCTGCATCGGGGCATCCTCCTTCATTCCAATCAACATTCGGGTGATTCCGAGCCCTGCTGCCAGGATGAGCATCCCCGCCGCAAACCGTACCGCCAACTTCAAATAGGGATGCATGCTTCGAATCGGGATGACAATTTCATGACAAAAGTACGCGCTCTAGAACCCGCTTCATTGCGGAACCTACTTCATTGCGGAATGGTCACCGACTGCTGTACCATGGGAGCCACCGTGAAATGGCCCAGGGCGGGCAAGCTCCAGTGGTTGGGCGGATTGCCAGGCACGCCTCCCGGTCCTCCGAATCCACTGAGGTCTCCCACCGCTTGCCAGTACGCGAAGGTCTGATCGGATACCGACCAAAGCCAAACCTCCACCTCCTCTCCCGGGCTGAAGAGGCGCTGGTTCCACCCCAACGGTACCTCGGTGGGGGCGTCGGGAGTGGTTTTGAACACCTGGGTGACTTCGGTTTGGTAGATCCCGTCCACCCAGTACTCCAGCAGGATGTTGCGAACCGCCGGGTAGGCAGGCAGGTGCACGAAAATCTGCCAAGACGTGTCCGCGTCCGGCTCGATGCCGAAGAATCCTTCGAAACGGCGGAGTTCCAGCGAGTCGATGGCGGCAGCTTCGGGGACGAGGACCTGTGTTTCATAGGTTTGGCCTTCCCACTCCAACGCCATCGTGCACCGCTCACCGGGCACCCAAGCCCGGCCCGTCTCCGCGGAATACACCCCAGACCCGGCGACCAGCTCCGTGATGGGCCATTCTCCGCCCGTCGAATCGGTTAGCCATCCCGTCACCCCCACTTCCGCGGGCGGGATTCCCGGAGCGAAGAAATCCACCGATGTGGAAACGGTCCCCACCACGGCCCCGGTAACAGCGTCCATCCGAAAGGAAAAAACAGGCAGCCGCGGGTTTTCCCCCACGTCGAGGTCGATGACGCGCTCGCACCCCATCAGCCCGAGCACGCAAATCAGCGCGCCGGCCCATGCCCGCCAGTGGTTAGAACTTGAAATCATAGGAAATGGATGGAATGGCCTTGAACAGGGCAAATGAAACCGCCTGGTTTTGCAGTGTGCCGTCGTCTGTGAGCTCAGACTCGAAGTTGATCAAGTAGGTGTTCTCGCGGCCGTAAGCGTTGTAGACGGAGAAGGTCCACTCCCCCCCACGGAAGGC
The DNA here is from genome assembly GCA_044348125.1 of Flavobacteriales bacterium. GTDB lineage: Bacteria > Bacteroidota > Bacteroidia > Flavobacteriales_D > Sanyastnellaceae > CAMCYM01. The sequence continues at coordinate 2,958 of JBIKTK010000084.1, forward strand.
CTGCCAGGCAGCAGATCCGCTTCGTGCGACGCCCTTCTTGCTCCGGAGCGTGAGCCCCACATCGAGCCGGTGGTAGGCCGGGAACCTGCCTGCATTGCGCTCGGTGTATTGTGTGACGAGGCGCCCGTCGATGGCGTACAGCCCGGTCGGGAAGGTCGCAGGATCGCCCGTGTGGTAGACCCAGTTCGCCGAAAGGGACAACCGTGGCCCCACCTCCCACATCCCCACCACCGCAACGTCGTGGATCCGGTCCGAACTTGCCGGGAAGGGGTCCCCATCGTCCACTGCGTCGAACGTGCGGAACGAACGGCTCAGCGTGTAAGCCACCCAACCCGTCAACTTTCCTCGGTTGCGCCGCACCATCATCTCCAACCCGTATGCCTCCCCGGACCCGACAATCACTTCCGACTCCAAGGTCTCCGGCGCAAAGACATCCGCCCCCACACGGAACTCGAGCAGATCCCGCATCGACTTGTAGTACCCCTCCAGTCCCCACGTCAGCCCTCCCTCCACCCAAGGCCGCGTCCACCCCAAACTGACCTGGTCCGCCACCAGCGGGGCGACGTTGTTCGACACCGGCATCCACAAGTCCGTGGGGTTGCCCGCCGCGGAATTGGAGACCAGGTGCAAGTATTGCCGGTTGCGCTCCACCGAGGCTTTCAAGCCATTTCCTTCACCCACAACACCTTGCAAGGCCAAACGTGGCTCCAACCCGCCCTGTCCCGGCACCGCCCCCCACGAACCCGTCCTCCGCTGCGCCACGGCTCCCGCCGCATCCAAATCAAACACCGGCCCTGCCACCAAATCAAACCGCGACCACCGCATCCCCGCCAGCACCTTCCACGAATCGTTCAGTGACCACTCATCCTCAGCATACAAAGCCGTTTCCCATCCCACCCGATTCGGCTGGGGATCGGGGTCGATGGATACAGCGTCGGAGAAATTGTGGCGGATCAACAGCGCTCCGAAGCGCACCGTGTGGTTGCCTGCCGCGTACCACGTGAAGTCCTGCTTCGCCTGCAGGTCCTGGATGCCTGCGTCTCGAAAAAACCCAAAGTTCTCGGTGCCAAAACCAATTCGGTATCGGTAATCGCTCCAAATCACGGATGTGTTGGAAAAAATGCGATCGGAGAGGAGCGCATTCCAGCGCAACGTGGCCGTTTGGTTGCCCCACCGCAGCTGGAACAGATCCGCAAAATCGAAGTCGTCTCGGCCACTATAATAAGACAGGAACAACCTGTGGCGTCCGTTGCGGAAGCGGTAATTCGCCTTGGCGTTTATGTCGTAGAAGTACAGCGCGGTTTGGCGCAGTGCATCGTCTTCACTGAGTTTCAGAAACAGGTCGGCATAGGTCCTCCGGCCGGAAACGAGCCACGTGCCCTGTCCCCCGGCCCAAGGTCCCTCTACAGTGAGCCGGCTGGAGATCAGCCCCACCCCACCTTGTACCGTGACCTTCTTCGCGTTGCCATCCTTCATCCGGATGTCCAATACGCTCGAAGCCCGGCCCCCGTAGCGGGCGGGGATGCCGGACTTATAGAGTTCGGCTGAATTCAGGGCGTCCCCATTGAAGACGCTGAAGAACCCGAGGAGGTGGCTCGGATTGTACACCGGGGCTTCATCCAGCAGAATGAGGTTCTGGTCCGATCCACCCCCCCGAACGAAAAATCCGCTTCCACCGTCGGATGTGGCCTGCACCCCCGGCATCAGTTGGATGGCTTTGATGACATCCCGCTCTCCGAACAGTTGCGGAATCGCCCTTGCCTCCTCCGGCCTAAGTTCCAGCGTGCCGATCCGGCCGGCCTGTTCCATGGCCGTACCCCGGTCTGCCTCCACCACCGCTTCGCCCGTCAGCACCGACAATGGCTCCAAAGCCAGGGTGACCTGCCGCCAATCCTGTGGTGACCCCGAGAGCTCCCAACGCAATGGTTCGTAACCGATAAACCGCGCCACGAGGGCTCCGCAGCCTTGCGCATCCGATAACACGAAGTAACCATATGCGTTCGTCATCGCCCCGCGAGAGGGGTCTTCGGCGCATTGAACCGTGGCGCCAATCAGGGTCTCCCCTGTCAACCGGTCCGTGACCGTCCCCGATGCGGACAACCGGTCTTGCGCCAGGGATAGGGCATCCCACCCAGCGATGCAGATTACGATACCAGTGAGTCGGAGGAAAAATCGGAGCATGTTCAACCACGTTGGAAGCCACAAAGGTCTGCCTCCCGGTTGGGATGCACCGGTTGTGGGTGGTGGGGCCTGCGAAAATTAACGTTCCTTCGCAATTGGCAAGCCGCGCGACGGTTTCGTCAGAAGGTGTCCAAGTCGGTGGGCCGCAGGATGCCAAACCACTTCAACACTTTCTGTCCCACCCCTGGCACATCCACGTGGATGATGTAAACGCCGCCCGAGATCGGAACATTCGTCTCATTCTTGAGGTCCCATTCCAAGGATGTCAGCGGATCTGCCTTCATGTAGGTCCGAATCAATGTACCGCTCAGGTTGTAAATCCGAACCGTACAAACCTCAGGCAGGTTGGTGATCTTCACCCGGTTGTCCAACCTTCCCGATTCGTAACCGCTGAAGGCGTAGTACGGGTTGGGCACCACGTTGACCTCATCCAACACCGAGCTCAGGGTCTCGGTGCTGCCCGTTACCGTCGCCGCACTCCGCGTCGAGAACGTGTAAATCGGGTTCCAGTTGTTCACCGAGCCCTCCGTGTTG
>JBIKTK010000003.1:0-15841 GCA_044348125.1 Flavobacteriales bacterium
AACAACATCCATTCACCAACACCCAACGAGGTCCAAGAGGAGATCACTTGGGCTTCGGAGTGGCGGGAGGGGACTGGGGCCATTCTGGCAGAGGTTCAAGAGGTTCGGGTGAACGGAATGGCCGTGGCGGGTTTTGTGCTCGGCTTGGTGGGACTGCTGATATTCGGGTTGTTGTTCGGGCTTTTGGCCATCATCTTCAGTGCAATCGGATTGGGCAAAATCAACAAGGATCCCAGCCGTTGGCGGGGCAAGGGGCTGGCGGTTGCCGGACTCGTTATCGGAATCATCGACATCTTGGTTCTGGCCTTGCTGGTAGCAATGTTGGTCTAGAACCCACGCTGCGCACTGGACGGGGCCCAGCGGGGGTTCAATGGCTGCGGAACGCCAGGACCGTCTGCCGAATGAGCGCGATCGCCTCGTCCATTTGGTCGTCCGTTAGGACGAGGGGCGGGGCGAAGCGGATGATGTTTCCGTGGGTGGGTTTGGCCAGCAAACCGTTGGAGGCCAGGGCCATACACAGATCCCAAGCGGTTTGCGAGTCGGGGGTGTCGTTGACGACGACGGCGTTGAGCAGGCCCCGGCCCCGGACCAAGACGAGGAGGTCGGTGGTGTCCACGAGGGCCTGCATGGCGGTCCGGAAGCGTTCACCGAGGACTCGGGCGCGCTGGGCGAGGTGTTCGTCGCGGATGACTTCGAGGGCGGCCACAGCGACACGGGCGGCGATGGGGTTGCCGCCGAAGGTCGATCCATGGGTGCCGGGGGTGATTACGTGCATCACGGGGTCGTCCGCCAGCACGGCGGAGACGGGGTAGACACCGCCGGACAGGGCTTTGCCCAGGATGAGGAGGTCCGCCTTGACGTAGGTCGGCTGGCGCTCACAGGCTCCGGCGCATGTGCATGCGCCGCAGGTTCCCAGCAGCGACCCCGTGCGCCCGATGCCCGTCTGGATTTCGTCGGCCATGAACAACACACGTGCCGCCTGGCACAAGGCATGCGCCCGGGCGATGTAGTCCGCATCGGGCGTGTTGACCCCGGCCTCCCCCTGGATGGGTTCCACCAGGAATCCCGCCACCCGCGGGTCCGCCAGCGCCTCCTCCAGCGCCCCGAGGTCGTTGTACGGCACCCGCACAAACCCCGGCGCAAAGGGCCCGAAGTGCCGGGACGACCCCGGGTCCGTCGAAAAACCCACAATCGCCGTCGTCCGGCCGTGGAAATTCTCGTCGCACACCACGATGCGCGCCTCCCCGTCCGGAATCCCCTTCACCTCGTACCCCCACTTGCGCGCGATCTTCAGCGCCGTCTCCACCGCCTCTGCCCCGGAATTCATGGGCAGCACCTTGTCGTAACCGAAGTACGAGGTGACAAACCGTTCATAAGCACCGAGTTGGCTGTTGTAAAACGCACGCGAGGTCAAGGCCAAACGCCCCGCCTGCTCCACCAATGCCGCCGTGATTTTCGGATGGACATGTCCCTGATTGACCGCGGAATAGGCACTCAGAAAGTCGAAGTAGCGCTTCCCCTCGAGGTCCCAGACGAAGGGCCCTTCCCCCCGGTCCAGCACCACCGGCAGCGGGTGGTAATTGTGGGCACCGTGCTGGGCCTCCCAGGCCATGGCTTGTTCTGCGGATGTGGGGAAGTGCGACATGGGTTCTGCGGCTGAGTCCTCAAAAATACGCCGGGCGTGCAACTTAACGTGGGAGGCCGTAATTTTGCGGCCAATTTTAACGAGCAACATGGCGACCAACCGCACCTTTACCATGATCAAGCCGGACGCAACGGCAGCTGGGCATACCGGAAAGATCATCGACCGCATCCTCTCCAACGGTTTCACCATCCAGGCCATGAAGTGGACCCGGCTGAGCCAAGCAGACGCTGAGTCGTTTTACGGCATCCACCGGGAGCGTCCCTTCTTCGGCGAGTTGGTGGAATACATGACGAGCGGGCCCATCGTGGCGGCCATCCTGGTCAAGGACAATGCGGTAGCTGACTTCCGGGACCTCATCGGAGCCACCGACCCCGCCAAGGCAGCTCCAGGTACCATCCGGGCAGACTTCGCAGAATCGATCGCGGCGAACGCGGTCCACGGTTCGGACAGCGATGAGAATGCTGCTGTCGAGGGTGCCTTCTTCTTCTCGGGCCGCGAGTGGGCCTGAAGCCTGAGGCCCTGAAGCCGCAAGGCAATGCGTGGAAACAAATCTCTTGAGATGCAGAAAATCAAAGTGACCCAGCCCGTGGTGGAGCTGGACGGGGACGAAATGACCCGCATCATCTGGCAGTTCATCAAGGACCGCCTGATCCTTCCCTACCTGGACATCGAGCTGTTGTACTACGATTTGAGCATCCAAAACCGGGACGCGACATCCGACCAGGTCACGGTCGACGCCGCGGAGGCCATCAAGCGCCACCACGTGGGGGTGAAGTGTGCGACCATCACCCCGGACGAGGAGCGGGTGAAGGAGTTTGGCCTGAAAAAAATGTGGAAATCTCCCAACGGAACGTTGCGCAACATCATTGGCGGCACGGTGTTCCGGGAGCCAATCATCCTGTCCAACGTGCCCCGGTTGGTTCCCGGTTGGACGCAGCCGATTGTCATCGGGCGCCACGCTTTCGGAGACCAATACCGCGCAACGGATGCGGTCATCCATGGCAAGGGGACGCTGACCATGACGTTCACGCCAGCCGATGGAGGGGCCCCGCAGGAGTGGAAGGTGTACGACTTCGATGGCGACGGTGTGGCGTTGTCGATGTACAACACGGACGAATCGATCTACGGCTTCGCCCGCAGTTGCTTCAACCAGGCTTTGATGAAGGGCTGGCCCCTTTACTTGAGCACGAAGAACACGATTCTCAAGGCCTACGATGGCCGGTTCAAGGACATCTTCGAGGAGGTGTACCAGCGGGAGTTCAAGGCGCAGTTCGAGGCGGCGGGCATCTCGTATGAGCACAGGCTCATCGACGACATGGTCGCGTCGGCCATGAAGTGGAGTGGCGGGTTTGTTTGGGCTTGCAAGAACTATGATGGCGACGTGCAGTCGGACACGGTGGCGCAAGGGTTTGGCTCGTTGGGCTTGATGACCTCCGTGCTCGTGACGCCCGACGGCGGGACGATGGAGGCAGAAGCCGCCCACGGCACGGTGACCCGGCACTACCGGGAGCACCAAAAGGGCCGCAAGACCTCGACGAACCCCATCGCTTCCATCTTTGCCTGGACCCGTGGCCTCGACTTCCGGGGCAAGCTGGACGGCAACGAAGCCCTGCGCCAGTTCGCCACCACGCTCGAGCGGGTGTGTGTGGACGTGGTGGAGCGGGGGGCGATGACGAAGGATTTGGCCTTGTTGGTTCATGGGGATGCCATGAATGACAGCCACTGGCTCACCACCGAGGACTTTTTGGAGGCCATTCGGGTGGAGCTGGAGGCCCAGCTCGCGGGCTGAGGAGCGACAGGCCCCTGGGTTGGCACCTGCGGTTCGCAACTGCAGATGGCCCCTGCGGTTCGCACCTGATCCAGCGCATGTACTTCTGGGCGCAATGGCCTACATTCGTCCCATGAAGCAATCCCTATCACGTTGGGTGGTCCTCGCGGGCATCGTGCTTGCGGCACTCTGCACGTTTTTTGCGCATGGGGTCCAGGCCCAGCCTGGAGAGGATCCCCGTCGGGTCATCACCACGGTCAACGACCAAACCTATGTCGGCATCATCGTCAGCGACGACGGTCGGGAGGTGTTGATTGAGACCGAGGTGCTCGGCAAGATCTACATCCTGAAATCCGACATCCGGAGCATCCAGCGCTTGGAACGCCGCCAGGATGTTCAGAACGGCGCGTTCGTCGGGGCGGGGGCGTTCACCACGCGTTATGCCTTCACGACCAACGCCTTGCCGGTTCGGAAGGGCGAGAACTACGCCCTGCTTCAGTTGTACGGCCCCGAAGTGCACTTCGCCCTGACCGACCGGCTCAACCTGGGCATCATGAGCACCTGGATCGGCAGCCCCATGGTGTTGGCGGCGAAGTACAGCATGCCCACCTCGGACCCGATGTTGAATTTCTCGGTGGGCGGCTTGGTGGGCACTTCGGGCTACCTGAACAACTTCGAGGGTTCGGGCGGTTTGTACTTCGGAAACGCAACCTATGGAGACCGCAGCCACAATGTCACCCTCGCCCTCGGCTACGCCCACTTGAGCCCCGGTCTTTCGACGGAAATGCTGGTTCCATCCGGTAACTACCTATCTGCTTCGTCGTACTTCGACCCTTACAACCCGGAGTTTGTTGAGGTTCGGATGGAAGAAAGCCAGCGGAACACCGCGCGTGGACCCTTGTTCTCCATCGCCGCTGTGACCAAGGTGGGGCCCAAGGCCAGCCTGATTTTCGACTCCATGTTCGGTAGCTTCCGGTCCAACAACCGATACAACGAAGCCACCACCACGGAATTGGTCGCCCCGTTCTACGACCCGTTCACGGGGGTTTTCACTCCCGGTCAATACCGGCACGATGTCCGGCTGGTGGATGGTGATACCGAACCCGTGTTCATGTTTTTCTTGATGCCCGGCTTCCGGGTGGAACGAACCGAGAAAAAGGCGTTTCAGTTCAACCTGGCGGGCGTCAGTTTCCAAAGCGAAGGGGAACGGTATTCCTTTCCGTTCCCCATGTGCACCTGGTTTTACAGCTTCTGAGGACCGAAGGCCCAGCCTTCACTGGGGTTCTTGGAAGAACGCATCGGGAAAATTCAAGAGGTACAACTCCCGCTGGGCCCGCGTGAATGCCGTGTAAAACCAGCGGAGCAGCTCGGTATTGAGCATTTCCTCCGTGAGGTAACCCGCGTCCACGATGACCGCAGGCCATTGTCCCCCCTGCGCCTTGTGGCAGGTGATGGCCCAGGCGAATTTGACCTGCAAAGCCTGATACGTCGGATCCTCCTTCACTGCTTTGTGGATGCGCCGCTTGTCGCCCAGGTGGCTGTGGTCCTCGGCCACAGCGTCGTACAGGGCTTGCATCTGGGCGGCGGGGAGGGAAGGCTGTTCGAGGTGGAGCACCGACAGATGGACCCGGGCTTCGAAGGGGGGCAGGTCTGGCAGGTCCGTGAAGGCCAATTCCGCGTCCACAAACTCCTGTCCGTACCGCTCCATGCGCTTCCGCACCCGCCTGACTTCCAAGGTGTCTCCGTTGGCGATGAGGGTGTTCGCCAATGAAGTCTGGGTAGCCAGCCAGTGGTAGTTGTTCTTGACGACCATCAGCCGATCCCCCGCGTTGAAGTCCTCCTCTTGCCACAGGATCCGGTGCCGGATTTGCTGGTTGAATAGGTTCGCCCGCTTGTTCGAGCGGGTGATTACCACCACGCCGTCCTCGCCATAGCGTCCGTGCAGGGTTTCCAGAAGCTCCTGCAGGTCGTTGCCCGCCAGGGGGTGGATGTCCGGAAATCGGAGGGTTTGCAAGGCGGGGAAGCCCGAGGTGCCTGCATCGATTTGGAGCCGCAGTTGGTGGGCGTTCCAGAGGATGCCACTGTCCAGTTCCTGACGGACCACCTCGGTGAGTTTGAGGGTGGCCACCGTCAGGCCAAACCCGTCCCGCAAAACGTCCTCATCCAGCGCGGGACTCAACGGGCTGCCCACGGGAGGAAGCTGCGCATCGTCCCCCACGAGGATGATGCGGCAGTCCTCCCCATTGAACACGAAGGACAGCAAGTCCTCCAGCAAACTCCGGTACTGGAAGGCGCCCGCATCGGACGCTGGGCCGGCATCCTCGCCGATCATGGAGGCCTCGTCCACGATGAAAACGGCGCCTTGTCGGAGGTTGGGGGCGAGGGCAGTCACCGGCCAGCCGTCCCGTCCCCGGGTCTGGTGGTAGATGTGCCGGTGGATGGTCGATGCGGGCAGGCCCGCATAGTCGGAGAGGACCTTGGCGGCACGCCCCGTGGGAGCCAGGAGCACCACCGGCACCCCCACCTCGCCGAGCGCCCGCACCACCGCCCCCACCGACGTCGTCTTCCCCGTGCCCGCGTACCCCCGGATCACCAGGGCACAGCGCGGCTGCGCACTGGACGCAAAACGCGCCACGGCGTGCATCAGCCGTTGCTGACCGGCGGTGGGCGTGTGGGGGAATTGGCCTAGAAGGCGCTCCTCAAAACCAGACCAATGGGAAACCGACATGTGCATTCAAAAGTAGTCCCCGCGTGTTGTAGATTCGCACCGCGCAACAACCCCACTCCCATGGAGCAATTTTTTAAGGAAGTCAACAAGTACGTGATTTCGGCGATGTTTTTGCTCGCCGGCGGCCTGTTCCTGAACAAGTACCTCGGCTCGGATGAGCTGGAAAAGCAGCCGGTGGAGATGCTGTACGCTGCCCTCGCGCTCGTGGTGGTGGGCGTACTGACTCTCCCGTGGATCATGGGGCGTTTGGGCAAGCGGATGAACGCCGTCCTGATGGTGCTCGGCATCGTGGCGGCAGGGGTTCTCGCCGTCCAGAATTTCTCCACAGTAAACGAGGAAATCGAGTTCATCGAGACGAAGGAGCGCGTGGACGCCGAGACCATCCAGCGGCTCAAGGACATCCGCGATGCGCAGGACGCTTACAAAAAGGTGAAGGGCCGTTTCGCGGATGATTTCGACACGTTGGCGGTCTTCCTCAACGAGCGGGTGGTCCCGGTGACCTTCAACATGGGTTCGTTCCACGACACGTTGCCCGAGTCCCGGAGCCGGGAGCTGGGGTATGTGCTGCGCCGCGGCGATGTGGCCCGTTTGGCGGCCAAACTCGGCACAACCGAGGACGCGCTCCTGGTGGACATTACCGCGGACCGCACCGTCTACAAGGTGCGCGACGTACTCTACACATCTTTCTACGAGGAGAATTTTTCGGACTCCGCCCGCCAGGCAAAGCGGCTCCCGCCGGTCGTCGTGGAGGAACTTTGGTTCAACCCGCTCACCGGCACCCGCTTCTACCTCGAAACGGGCGAAATCGACGCCGGCGGGGTGAAGCAACCCACGGTCCTGGTGAAGGACATGACCCCCTTCGGTCGGGAAGGCTTGAAGAAGGACACGTTGCAGTTCGGCTCGCTGACGGAGGCCCACACGGATGGGAACTGGCGGAACTGATCCGCTGGGGCTGGTTCTGCACTGGGACGGGCACCGCGTGCAGTGGTGCGCCCGCTCCGGGCCGCTCGTGCACAAAGTCGGTGAGTGGCCCGCCCGGGATGAGGCGTCCCTGGTGCAGGGCTTGGAGGTGCTGAAGTCACAAGGGGACTTGGTGGAGTGGGTGGTTTGGGGGTTCCGGCATCCGGACTTCGCCCTGGCGCCCGGCCATGTGACGGAGGAGGAGGGGGCGGCGGTGTATCGACTGCAGTGGGGCAAAGGGCCTGCGGGGGTGCGCGTGTTCGGCAGCGAGGGCTGGGCGGCAGGGTGGGGGCTGGTCGAGGCCCAGGAGGCGGCGTTGGAGGCACGGGTGCGGGGGGTTTGGCCTCAGGCCGTCCGCCGAAGCGCCTCGGCGGCCTGCTTGGAAGCCTGGGGACGGGAGAGCAAGGGGCACGGGACGTGCGTCTACTGGGACCTGTCGCCCGGCCGCGCCTTGGGCAGCATCTGGCGTTCAGGCCAGCTCCGGTGGGCGTTGGCGGTGGATGCCGTGGAGCCAGATGACTTGTTGTACCTGACGGTGAATGCGTTGCACCGTCAAGGGGCATCGGTGGAAGAGGCGCGGGTGGGATTCTCGGGCGAGGTGGCGGAGGGGGATGGGATGTGGACGGGTTTTCATCGGTTCTTCGGGGAACTGGTTTGCATCGTGCCGGATTCGACGCTGCACCGTTGGGAAGGGGAGGCGGAATTGCGTTTGCAACGTTGGTGGGGATTGATGAACTTGGGGGTATGAGAATCATCGGCGGGGAGTTGAAAGGCCGGCGGGTTCCGCCGTTGAAGGGGTTTGAGGGGCGTCCCACCACGGACTTTGGGCGGGAGAGCCTGTTCAACCTGCTGCGGAGCCGGGTAGATTTGGACACCGCGGATGTGCTGGACCTCTTCGCGGGTACGGGGATGGTGTCGCTGGAGTTTGCGAGCCGAGGAGCCCGCTCGGTCACGGCCGTGGAACGGGATGCCCGGGCAGTCCGCCACATCGCAGCACAGTTTCGGGCTTTTTCATTGGACCAGTGCACCGTCATCCGGGCGGATGTAACGGATTGGATGGCCCGGCCGTTGACCGGATTCGAACTGGTGTTTGCCGATCCTCCTTATGATTGGCCGGGTTTGGCCTCCCTGCCTGAACGCATTCTCGCAGGACCCCTGCTGGAGCCGGAGGGACTGCTGGTGGTGGAGCATGGGGAGCGCACGCATTTCGACGCGGTGGAAGGATTTTTGGAGCACAGGCAATACGGACAGGTAAACTTCAGTTTCTTTCGCAGATGAGACGCGCAGTATTTCCCGGATCGTTCGATCCCATCACCCGCGGACACGAGAACATCTTGCGCCGGGCGTTGCCGCTGTTTGACGAGGTGGTGGTGGCGGTGGGCATCAATTCGAGCAAGCAGCCGATGTATGGTTTGGATCAACGGCTGCGGTGGTTGGAGGCGGTGTTTGCGGACTGTCCCACGGTGCGGGTGGCGCCTTTTGGGGGTTTGACCTTGGATTTCTGCCGGCAGGTGGAGGCCCAGTGGCTGGTCCGCGGGGTGCGCAACGGGGGCGACTTTGAATACGAGCGAACCATCGCCCAGATGTCGAAGCAGTTGGACCCGGGGGTGGAGACGGTGATTTTGTTCACGGACCCAGAGTACGCGCCCATCCACAGCACAGTGGTGCGGGAGATTTTGCGGAACGGCGGGGATGCGCGGGCTTTCGTTCCGGAGGTGGTGTTTCAGTCCATGACCCCGGGCGGATGAGGGGGGGGCTTCTGGCGGGGCTGGGGTGGCTGTTGGGCGGGTGGGGCTCGGTCGCCGCCGGTGGGGTGTTGGCGGGTCGGGTGGAGGGAGGAGAGGGCGCATTCCCTCCGGTTGTGCAGGTTTTTCGGGTGGATGCGGCGACGGGTTTGCGGGCGTACTGGGGAGCAGGGATGCCGGATGAGGTGGGGCGGTTCGAGGTGACGGCGGGGGAGGGGCTGGACCGGCCGGAGCGGTTGGAGCTGGAGGCGCCGCCTTTCCTTTGGAGGGCTTGGGTCAGGCCGGGGGAGCCGGCAGTGCTGGTGTTGGTCCGGCCGGGCCGGGCGCCGGCGCGGTTGCGGGGGGTTGCGGGGAGCACCCGGTGGGAGGGAGCGCACCCGGAGGCCGTGCTGGACAGCTTGGCCCAGTTGCAGGACCGATTGTTGCGGGAGAGCGCCTATGATTTGACGGTGGGCTCAGGGGCGGTGTCCGGGGGGCGGAGTTTGGTAGCGCCAGGGCGGATGGATTCAATTTGGGGCGTCTACAACCGGGCTTGGGACGAAGCCCGGGCAAAGCTGCGAACGGAAGACGCGCCGGGGAGTTGGGAGGATGCATTGTGGGCCTTGCGGGCGGGATGGACGGCGGTGGCTGCCCCGACCGCAGCAGAACAGGAGGCGCTGCTGGCGGGTCTGCGGGGGCGTCTGGCGCAAGAGGGGGCCAGCGGCGTGCTGCAATCGCCCGCAGCCCTGGAGGCTTGGTCGGTGGCGTTGCGCTCATGGTGGACCCGTCCGGCTTGTGACGCCGCTGCCCTCCAACGGGCTTGCCGTGACGGGGATTGGGAGGCGGTCGGGAAGGCCATGGGCATGCCGGACGCCAGTCGCGAGGAATGGGAGCTGGCTTGGTGGGTTCGGGCCCGACAAGCGGGGTTGGAGGCGGTGGAACCCGTGCTCCGACAACTGCCCTTCCAAGCCCCCATGGCCCAGGTTTGGGACCGGATGTTGGCGTCACCTGCCCCGGGAACCCCGGGCTTTCCCGTGGGCGATTTCCAGTGGACCACCCCCAGCGGCGATTGGGAACGCCGCATGGAAACCGCCGACACCCCATGGACCCTGCTGTTGGTGGTCCGCGCCGGCTCCAGTGCAGCGGACGTGGAGCGTCAGGTGTTCGAAACCATCCGGAAGCGGTTGGACCGTCGAGATTGGGCCTTCATCGTGCTGTCCGTGGATGGCCGGGAAGCCGACTGGGAGCGGACCGCGTCCCAACGTTTGAGCAACCGGGAAATCGTTCGATGGATCGGATCGGATGCGCGGTGGATGGAGGCCTTGGGGGTGGTGACCGTGCCGCAATTGGTCGCCATCGACGGCACGGGAGCCATCTCGGCGCAGGTGAAAGCCCTGCCCTCGCAAGGTCTCGAAGGCCAAATCCAACAAATCCTCCGCACTCCCCGCTGATCCCCCTTGCGCCCGTACCCGGAATCGGTCAGCGGGGCGGAATGCCCTCCACCAATTTCCGGAGGCTCGCAAAGGTTCCGGCCAGCATTTCCTCCGGGATGGGCTGGGACACCCACCGGATGGCGGTGATGCCCTCCTCGGCCTGAGGCACCCCAACGGTGTCTGCCCCCCGATGCCGGGCCCGGAACCAGAACGTGGTCTTGAGCTCCACCTGCCCGTTCATCTCGTACGTGTGGTACGTGGCCCCCAAATCGCCCACCAGTTCCAACTCCCCGATGCCCGTTTCCTCCATGACCTCCCGCACCGCCGCCGCCTCGATGCCCTCGCCGGGCTCCACCTTGCCCTTGGGCAAGTCCCACTTGCCCTTCCGTTCGATCCACAGCATCTCGCCCCGTTCATTCTCCACGATGCACCCCGCCGCCAACGTCTCCTTGTAGCCCAAACAAAACCGCATCCAAAGTTGCTCCAGCTGCGCACTCACCAGCACGACCCGCTCCACGCTGGGTTCGGACCGCAACAGGGCCGGGAGCCCGCGCAAAACCGGATCCGTCGGCTCACGCAGCACCAAGCCTGCCGCGGATTCGTCGGCGTCGGCTGCAAAGCAAACGGGGCGGTTCAGGATGTAAACTTCATACATTCGCGGCATGTCTAGCGTCACGGAAAACCAGCGGAAAGTAGCAGAATTTCTGCTCCAAATTCAAGCGGTGAAGTTACAGCCGAACGACCCGTTCACGTGGGCCAGCGGCCGGAAGGCACCGATTTATTGTGACAACCGCAAGACCTTGAGCCATGTGGCCGTCCGGGAGGGCATTCAGGCCGCGGCAGTGGCGCTGGTTCGGGAGCGTTTCCCCGCGGCGGAGGCGGTCGTCGGTGTGGCGACAGGGGGCATCGCCTTGGGGGCCCTCGTGGCCGCCGGTTGTGGCCTCCCCTTCGGTTACGTGCGCTCGGAGGCCAAATCCCACGGCCTCGGCAACCAAGTCGAAGGGGACCTGGCGATGCTGCGGCGCGTGGTGGTCATCGAGGACCTCATTTCCACCGGGAAAAGCAGCCTGCAGGCGGTGCAAGCGCTGCGCGCTGCGGGCATCGAGGTGGAGGGGTTGGTGGCCATTTTTACCTACGGCTTCCCAGAAGCGGTCGCGGCGTTTGACGCCGCGGCATGTCCGTTTGCCGTCCTGACCCACTACGGCGCATTGCTGGAAAGTGCGGTGGACGGGGGGTACATCGCGCCAGAAGATGCCCAGATGCTTCGCAGTTGGTCGCAGGATCCGGTGGGCTGGAGCGAGCGCGTTCGTACCTTGGAGGCATGAGTTTGGCCATCGAAACACCGACCGTCGACCTGGCGGCAGAGCCCACCCAAGTGTGGGCCTACCTCGCCGACATCGCGCACCTAGAGAACCTGCTGCCGCCCGACCAGTGCAAAGATTTTCGCACCGAGGACGGCGCGTGCCGCTTCCGAATCCAAGGGGGCATTGACATCGTACTGGCCATCACGGAATCCGAGGCACCGACCCACCTGCGCTTCAGCTCTCAGAAGGGCACGCCCATCCGTTTCCACCTGGATGTCCGGCTCGCCCCTTCCGCCACCCTCCCGGGCCACACCGAGGCCACTTTGCACGGCGAGGCAGACGTCAACCCCTTCATGCGGATGATGGTCGAGGCGCCCCTGCGTTCCCTTTTTGCCTCGGTCTCCACAGCCCTCCAACGGCAGTTTTGAGCCACACCCCCATGGACCGTCGTCTTCCCTTCATGCTGCTCCTCGGGTGGCTGTTGCTGTCCGCTGCATGGACTGCGGTGGCCCAGGGTCCCGATGTCGACATTTCCGCAAAACGCACGTTTCCCATCACACCCATGCAAGCTGAGAATCAGGACATTGTGATTGAGGTTTGGTCTGACTTTGTTTGTCCGTTTTGTTACATCGGCAAGCGCAACTTGGAGCAGGCGTTAGCGGGATTCGCACATGTGGAGCGTGTACAGGTGGTCCACCGCTGTTACCAGTTAGACCCTGGGGCAGCGCCCGCACCCGGCGCCGATGTTTACGCCACCTTGGCGGTCTCCAAGGGGATCTCGGTAGAGGAATCGCGGTTGCTCCATGCGCAGGTCACGGAGCGCGCTCGGGCATCGGGGCTGGACTTTGACTTCGATCGAGCGGTGCCGGTCAACACGGGCCGTTCCCACCGGTGGATGGTGGCAGCCCGCGGGACGGGACGCGAATCGGCCCTCGCCGAAGCCATCTTCCGGGCTTACTTCACGGAAGGTCGGGACATAGGGGATGTCACGGAGCTCCGTGCCCTGGCGGAGGAGGCCGGTTGGCAGGGTGCGGATCTCGACGCCCTGCAGGCACGGGCCGAGGGGGAAGACCCGGCGGCCCTCGACAGGACGGTGGCACTGGATATGGAGGCGGCGTGGCGCGGCCAAGTTCGCGGAGTGCCCCACTACCGGTTCTCCGCCACGGGGCAGACGGTGCGCGGCGCCCAGCCCCCACAGGCCTTCTTGGAGGCCCTCAACGAAGCGGCTCGGGCCGTGGAAGCAGGCCCCCGCTGACCCCCGCAGACCCCCGCTGACCCGCGCTGACCCCCGCAGGACTTCAATCTAGCCAGTCAAACTGCGCCTCGCCGGCGGCGGTGAAGCCGCGAAGCACCCCCCGATGCCGTTCACCCTGGCGGGTGTAAACCCCGATTTCACCTAAGCCGTGTAGGGACATAAGGTACTGTTGCACAATTTGTTCCGGCGGAGGCATCGCTCGGAAAGTGCAGGCCAAACCCGCCGCAACCTGCCTCCCCACCTCCTCCGGCGACAACCCGGCGGGGTCCGTTCGAAGCGCCTCCAAACCCACGGCCCGGAAATCCACCCCGGCCGGCGGCGGCGCGAGGTTCACCCCCACACCGATGAGCACGCCGGCCAGCTTCCCCCCCTGCCAATGGTTCTCCACCAGGATGCCCCCGAGCTTTGCCCAGTCGCCTGCGGGTGTGGCTGCGAGGAGGTCGTTGGGCCATTTGATCCGCAATTCCACCGCGCTGAAGGGGGCCAAGGCCTCCCGCACCGACATCGCCCACACCATGCTCCAATGCGCCGGCGTCGTGTCCGCCCGCAGCGCGGGAGCCGGGTGCGCAAACGTCATCGTCAGGTCCCGCCCCGCCGCCGACCACCACGGCCTGCCAAACTGACCCCGCCCCGCCCCCTGTCGGTCTGCCAAGATGACAGCAGGCCGCCCCGACCTGTCACCCTCCCGCCGCAGCCAGTCCGCCGCCCAACGGTTCGTGCTGTCCGTCTCCGCCAGGTGAATCCAATCGAAATCCGGTGCCTCCATGGGCGGCGAAGGTACACCCGTCCCCCCATCCTCCCCCCCGGGGGCGGGGAGCGGGTTCCGCCCCCATTCCCCCGTATCTTTGCGGCACAAACCCATCGATGACAGCCCCTACCACTGCCCTGCTTGATGCCATCATAGAAGGCCTCCGCGACGTCAAGGCCCGCCACATCACCATCATGGACCTGCGCAAGATTCCCAACGCAGTGACCGATTACTTTGTCATCGCGCATGGCACCAGCCGCACCCAGGTGGAGGCTTTGGCACGTTCTGTGGAAGTAAGCACCTACGTTCACATCCACGAAGTCCCTTGGGGCAAACACGGACTGCGCAACGGAGAATGGGTCATCCTGGACTTCAGCAATGTGGTGGTGCACATCTTCCATGAAGAAGTGCGCCCACGGTACGCACTGGAGGAGTTGTGGGGAGACGCGGAAATCAAAGTACTAGAAGAGGCCTGAGGCCCAGAAAGCGAATGGAATCAAATTCGGATCAGAGCAACAAGTCGGACAAGCCGGGACGACGCCAGATCAGTTTCTACTGGATTTACGGCGTGGTGGGGGTGCTGTTCCTGGGCATGTTGATGTTCGGGTCGGGCGGTGGTGGAAAGGAAATCCAGTGGCAGCAGTTTCGCTCCCTCGTCGAGAAGGGCGAGGTAGCCAAGGTGCTGGACGACGACCGGACCCTGCAGATCACCTTGACGGACGCTGCGCGTGAGGCGCTGACCACGGGCAATGACCGCCGGGGCTTGCTGCAAAACGTGTACAAGCGCACCGACTACTGGCTGCACAAGCCACGCGGTGACCAGTACGCCGACGAGCTCAAGGGCTGGGCGGACGCCACGCGTTTTGAATACCAGTTCGAACCTTCGAGCGATTGGGGAGCGACGATTTTGACCTACGTTATCTTCTTCGGTTTGATGCTCGCCGTGTGGATGTTTGTGATGCGCCGTTTGGGCGGAGGGCCTGCTGGCGGAGGCCAAATCTTCAACATCGGCAAATCGAAAGCCCAGCTGTTTGAGAAGGGAAAAGGAACGGATGTCACCTTCAACGACGTGGCAGGACTCGAAGGGGCGAAGGAGGAGCTGCAAGAAATCGTGGACTTCCTGAAGAGCCCAGAAAAATACACGAACCTCGGGGCGAAGATTCCCAAGGGTGCTTTGCTCGTGGGCCCTCCGGGAACGGGCAAGACGCTGCTCGCGAAGGCGGTTGCAGGCGAAGCACAGGTGCCGTTCTTTTCGTTGAGCGGTTCGGACTTTGTGGAGATGTTCGTCGGGGTCGGTGCCTCTCGGGTACGGGACTTGTTCAAGCAGGCGAAGGAAAAGGCTCCCGCCATCATCTTCATCGATGAGATCGATGCCATCGGCCGGGCACGGGGCAAGAACCTCTCCATGGGTTCGAACGACGAGCGGGAGAACACGCTCAACCAGCTCCTGACGGAGATGGATGGTTTCGGAACCAACAGCGGTGTGATCATCTTGGCGGCCACCAACCGGGCAGACATCCTAGACAAGGCCCTGATGCGGGCGGGGCGTTTCGATCGCCAGATTTTCGCGGACATTCCGGACCTGACGGAGCGCAAGGCCATTTTCGAGGTCCACCTGCGCCCCATCAAATTGGACGACACCATCGACATCGATTTCTTGGCCCGCCAAACCCCCGGTTTCTCCGGGGCGGACATCGCCAATGTGTGCAACGAGGCGGCCTTGTTCGCGGCACGGAAGGGCCACGAAAAGGTCTCCCACCAGGACTTCCTCGATGCGGTGGACCGCATCATCGGCGGTTTGGAAAAGCGGACGAAAATCATTTCGGCGGCGGAGAAGGAGGTCATCGCCTTCCACGAAGCAGGGCACGCGGTGGTGAGCTGGTTGGTCGAACACGCATCGCCGCTGGTGAAGGTGAGCATTGTGCCACGGGGTCAGTCCCTGGGTGCAGCTTGGTACCTGCCCGAGGAACGTCAGATCACCACGACGAACCAAATCATGGACGAAATGTGCGCGACCCTCGGGGGCCGTGCCGCCGAAGAGGTCATCTTCAACAAGATTTCGACGGGTGCCCTGAGCGACCTCGAGAAGGTCACGAAACAGGCCTACGCGATGGTGACGGTTTATGGGCTCAACAAGCGCATCGGCAACATCAGTTACTACGACAGTCGGGGCGAGCAGTCCTTCACGAAACCCTACAGCGAGGAGACGGCCCGCATCATCGACCAGGAGGTGAGCGCCATTGTGGAATCTGCTTACGAGCGCGCGAAGACCATCC
>JBIKTK010000085.1:0-5597 GCA_044348125.1 Flavobacteriales bacterium
CGCTGCCACAGCAGTTCGGCAGCACCTCCGGGAGCTCAACTTCGACGGCGTCGAAGAGCTCAAAATTGACGTGGACAAAACCAAGCCCGAACTCCCCATCACCATCGATCGAGAGAAGGCACAGCGGTACGGTTTGTCCACCCAGAGCATCGGTTACACCATCCGGACGGCGCTTTTCGGGAGGGAAGTGAGCACCTACAAAGACGGCGAGGACGACTACCCGATCAACCTGCGTTTTGCGGAGTCGGACCGCAACAACATCGATGCATTGATGAACCAGAAGGTCATTTTCCGCAGCGCATCGGATGGCCAAATCAAGGAAATCCCCATCTCTGCCGTCGCCACCATCGAGCGGGGGACCACCTTCAGCAGCGTGAAGCGGAAGGATTTGGACCGGGTCATCACCATCAGTTCGAATGTGCTGGAAGGGGCCAATGCGAATCAAATCGTAGCGGACATGAAGGATGCGCTCGCCGATTATGAGCTCCCAGACGGCATCCAATGGCGTTTCACAGGCCAGCAGGAGGAACAGGCAGAGGAACTGGCCTTCCTGTCCCGGGCGCTGCTCATCGCTTTGTTCCTGATTTTCTTGATCATCGTGGCCCAGTTCAATGCCATCAGTTCTCCCTTTATCATTGGGTTCAGCGTGTTCTTCAGTTTGATCGGGGTGTTGCTCGGGTTGGTGATTTTCCGGATGGACTTTGTGATCATCATGACCATGATCGGCATCATCTCGCTGGCGGGGGTGGTGGTGAACAACGCCATTGTGTTGATCGATTACACGGATTTGTTGCGCAACATGCGGAAGACCCAGTTGGGTCAGCCCGATGAACTCCCGTTTCCGGAAGTAGAAGAGGCGGTGGTCATGGCAGGCAAAACCCGTCTGCGCCCTGTACTGCTGACGGCCATCACCACGGTGCTGGGGTTGCTGCCTTTGGCGGTGGGATTCAACATCGACTTCATCTCGCTGTTGGCGACTTATGACCCGAAGATCTACATCGGAGGGGACAACAACGTCTTCTGGAAGCCCATGAGCTGGGCGATTGTATATGGACTGACCTTCGCTACTTTCCTCACGCTCATCATCGTGCCGGTCATGTACTGGTGGATGGAGCGCATGCGCTACAAGTACTTCTTGCGAAAGTCCTTGCAGTGATCGGATTGCGGCACAAGGGCCGCGCTTCGGTTCAGTTGCCCCGTTGTTCTCGGTGCACGCGGGCGGGGATGCGCGCGATGAGCTCGTAGGGGATGGTGCCGGCGGCGGCGGCCAGGTCCTCGATGCGGGGGTTGTCCCCGAAGAGGATGACTTCGGCGCCGATGGGCACCAGGTGGGCGGGGATGTGGGTGACGTCCACGAGGGTCATGTCCATGCACACGCGGCCTACAACACGCGCCTCTCGTTCCGCGATGACCACCCAGCCTACCCCGTTTGAGAGGTGACGCGGGTATCCATCGGCATAACCGATGGGCAGTGTCACGATGCGTCGGTCATGGGGTGCGGGATCCGTGGAGCCATACCCCACCCCTTCGCCCGCCGGGACGGTGCGCAGGGCGGAAACCACCGTCCGAAACCGGAGGGCGGGCTGCAATCCGATGGCCTCCTCCGCCCCGCCGTCTCCGATGCCGTACAGCGCAATGCCCACCCGGACCCAGTCGCCAGCCGCCTCTGGAAAACGGCGGGCGCCCGCCGAATTGAGCAGGTGCCGCCGCAGCGGATGCTCGTCCGCTGGCAACACCGCCCGAAGGCGTTCGGCGGCCGCTTCGAACCGTTGGATTTGGTTCCTCGTGAACCCATCCGCCTCCGCCGATTCTGCGCTGGCCAAATGGGAAAAAACGCTCTCCACCCGAAGATGTCCCGCGTGTTGACCCGGCCATTCCCGGATGAGGCCGTCCAGCGCTTCCGGCGAAAAGCCCAATCGGTTCATGCCCGTCTCGACTTGGAGATGAACGGGGTAGGGGCGTGCGGCACCGCTTCGGTCCAAGGCTCGTTCCAAGGCTCGTTCCAAGGCCTGAACCTGTTGCAGATCATGAAGCTCGGGTTCCAGTTGGTGAGCGATCAGGGCCGGAAAGGTCGACGCATCGGGATTGAAGACCAGGATGCGCGATCGAATGCCGGCCTCGCGCAGTTCAACGCCTTCCTCCGTGCAGGAAACCGCGAGCAAATCCACCCCTTGGCGTTCGAGAACCCGCGCGGTGGCGGGTCCATTGGTGCCGTAACCAGCCGCCTTCACCACCGCCACCATGCCCACGGGGTGGCCGCAGCGTTGCCGCACGTGGTCCCGGATGAGCCGGTAGTTCGCCACCACCGCTTCCAAGTCGATTTCCAGCACCGCGCTGTGCCCGCGCCGGGTCAATCGGGCCACGAAACGCTCGAACGCCGCCGCACGTGGTCCCTTGACCAGCACGTCCCAGCCCGCGAACGGCTGGGTCTCCAGTGCCTCCAGCGCCGCTTCGGCGTTGGCGAAGAACCGGGGAGCCGAGGGATCTCCACCCTGCGGTCCTTCCCAGCCCTGTCGCCAGCCATCGCCCACCAGCCACAACGCCTGCAGCGGGTGGTTCCGAACCCAGGCCTGCAACCGCACGCAAGCTGCCGCCTGCATCCCGGGCACCTCTCCGATGATCGCCGCCTTGCCATGCGTACCCGGAAGTTGCATCAAATCATTCAAGGCCAATTCCAGTGCCGGCCAATCGTTCGTGTACGCATCCGACAAAACCCAGCAACCGTCCGGTCGCAGGAGCCGTTGCATCCGCAAATCCACGCTGCGCAGCCAACCCAACCGGACACCGACTGCATCCACCGACAGACCCCACTGCAAGGCCGCCGTGGCCGCCGTGAGGGCATTGCGGTAGCCGGTTTCGTCAGCGAAGGGCAGGGACCACCACACCGGGGGAGAGCCCTGCCAGGACACCTGGATCAGCCGCTGCGCGCTGCCTCCTGTGCCGGCCACGACCTGCTGGTCCAGGATCCGCAGGTCGTCCCCCGGTTCGGTTCCCCAGCAGACCGGGGTCTTCCCGGCGGCACGCAGCGCGGCCCGTGCAGGGTGGAGGAAGCCGGGCAGGACCACCCACTGGCAACGCGGGCGGGGGAAGAGGGCGAGTTTGGCCTGCAACAAGGCCGTGGGGCTTTCAAACGAGGCCAAATGCGCTTCCCCCAAATGGGTCAAAATTCCCGCATCTGGGTCGATGCAGGCGGTCAGCCGCTCCATCTCCCCGGGGGCGCTGATGCCAGCTTCCACGAGTGCGGCGACGTGGCTCGGCGACAGGGACCACAGGGTCGAGGCGACGCCCAGCTGGCTGTTGTAGGAACGGGGGCTGGAATGGAGGGGCTGGCGGTCGCTGAGGAGGGTGGCGAGCCATTCTTTGACGACGGTTTTTCCGTTGCTCCCGGTGATGCCGACGACGGGTGTGCCACAGGTTTGGCGCCACGCGCCGACGAGGGTCTGAAGTCCGACGAGGGGATCGGGGAAGCACAGGACGTCGGAGTCGGGGAGGACGCCGCGGCCCGGATCGGATGCCACCACGAAGTGCCGAACGCCTTTCTCCCAGGCTTCGCGCAGGTGGGCGTGGCCATCTCGCCACGGGCCGCGGAGGGCCAGGAAGGCGGTGGGCGGGAGGCCGGCCGTGGGTGGGGAGAGGGTCCGGGTGTCGAACGACAGGGCCAGGGTCTCAGGCACGACTTCGGCGTCCCAGCGGTGGAGGTGGCCCGCGCCGAAGTGCCGGAAGAAGGCGCCGGTCATGGTTTCGAGCGGGCCGCCACGAAGGCCTGCCGGGTCAAGGGGATGTAACGGTCTTTCTCCCCCACTTCGATGGTGCCTGTCCCCCCGGCGATGCGGTGGGAGAAATGAGCTGGCCGGCCGGTTTCCAAGCACACCGCATGCAACTTCGTCACTTCCTCCGCCCGGGCCAGCAGCTCGGGCATGCAGCCGAAGGGCTCGCCGGTGAAATCCAAGTCCAGCCCAGCAGCGATGATCCGAAGTCCTTGGTCCGCCAGCTGGGTGCACAGCGCAGGCAGGCCTGAATCGAAAAACTGGGCCTCGTCGATGGCCACGATGGTGACGGGCTGGGGCAGGGAGCGGAGATGGGCCAGCAGTTCCTGGCTGTTTGTCACCGGCACGGCATCGAAGCCGTTGGCATCGTGCGAAGTCACCCGCTCGGCATGGTAGCGGTCGTCCACGGCATGCTTGAAGATGGCGGTGGGTTGGTGGGCGATGTGGGCCCGCCGGAGGCGGCGGAGCAGTTCTTCGGTTTTGCCTGAAAACATCGGGCCGCAAATGACCTCGATGCGTCCTTCTCCCAACCCCGTGTGTGCGATTCCCAGCGATTCGTTGTGGTGCGTCATCTCGTGCCGAAGTTACCGAAGCGTTACCTTCGCTGGCATGGAAGGAACGCATAGAATTTGGAGCTGGGGGAGTGGCGCCTTGTTGGCGGTGGGGTTGGGGTGGGGCTGCACGGACATCCCGGGCGAGGGCGGCAATGGGGTCATTCGGGGCAAGGTGGAACTCGAGCGCCGGGTGACCATTGCGAACCCGGCTGGTGCCGTGGTGGTCCCTGCGCAAGACGTCGAGGTCTACATCACCTACGGCGACCGGGTAGGCCCGGATGACCGGGTCTGGACAAATTACGATGGGGAGTTTGCGTTTTACTGGCTGCGGCCAGGGCCTTATACGTTGTACGTGTACAGCGAAGACACCCTGCCCTTGGCCCAGAACCCCCCCTTGATGACGGTGATTCGGGAGGTCGAGGTGACCGGCCGCCGGGAAACGGTGGACATCGGAACCCTGCGCATCTACGACGAGCGATGAGGCGCTGGTTGCTGGTGCTGGCTTGCGTAGGATTGGGTGTGCTGCGTGGGGAAACGGGTTTGAAGGCCCAAGGCGTCGACCGCGGGGTGTGGTCTGGCTTCGGGGTGCAGCAGCGGTGGACGGAGCGCTGGTCGGGTTCCTTGGGCCTGGAGACGCGTTGGGGAAACGATGCGAGGGCCCACCGGTCGAGTTTCGGAGACGCGAGCGTGGAGTACGCATTCAGCAAGCGGTATGCCCTCGATTTCCAGTTCCGGACTTCGGTGTCGGGTTCCGGTGTCGGCGATTGGCAGCCCGTTCAGCGGGTGGCATTGCGGCTGTTGGGGAACTGGAAGGTGGGGCCGGGCAAGGTGGAAGCACGGGCCATGTGGCAGCACGGTCAGTCAGGCGCATGGCATCCGGAAATGGGTTGGTCCCAGCCCGCAAGGACCACGGTGCGGTTCCGGGTGGGATACGAAGGCCCCCGCTGGGGACCCGTGAAGCTGGGGGTGAACCTCGAGCCCATGGCCCGGATGTCCGACGGGGCACCTACCTTCTCAGCCCTTCGTTTCCGGTTCGACAGCGATTGGAAGCTGGGCGGTCCTTGGCAGGCGGGCCTCGGTTACCAGTGGGAACAAGACTACAACCGCGCCTTTCCCGAACGGTCGCACACGGTGCGGTGGGGTTTGACCTACCAATTGCCAGACCGGAAGGTGGCGGACACGCCCGCGCAAGGAGGGGAAAGCCCTCCTGTTCCCTTGGCGGTGCCGGATACGCTGGCCCCGGCGTTCCAGATTTTCCGGGCAGATGGCCAGCCGG
>JBIKTK010000005.1:0-15318 GCA_044348125.1 Flavobacteriales bacterium
TTCCATACATGCGGGCGCCGTCCCAAGGGAGCGCATTGCCCTGCTCATCCAGGGTTTCCAGGGTAGGTGCCTTCCAGTACAGGGCAATGGAATCACTGCGACCATCCGCTCCCCATGCCCGCAACATAAAAGCCGGTTGGGTTTGGGCCAAACTGTCGACCGCATCAGGGGTCAGATAATTCTTGAATGTTTCGAGGTGCACCTTCCGGAACGTCAGAAAATGATCCTGCCATTGGGAATCGGGAACGGGTCGAATCAGACCGCCAGCCCCTTTCCAAACCAACGTCCCCGAGGTATCCACCTCCAGTGTGTAGTTCCATTGGGGTGACTCCCGAAACTCCACAGAGATTCCTCGGAGTGTTCGGTCCGGAAAATCAAAAACGCCCGTGTAGCGCCATTCCAATTCGTCTGTAAAAAACCGGGTGGAGAGAAACCCCGTGAAACCCTCCATGTGGGTAACAAAAGGCTCTTGCCCCCGTCCCTCGGGTGTTTCAAGCAGCATGTGTGTGCCCGTGTGGGACTGGGTAGCCGTGCCGACATACCAAATCTTGGCAGGCTGGTCCGCCCCCGTGTAGATTTCCACCTTCTTCGCCCTTCCCGCCAACATGCGGATGACATTCTCCCTTTGTGCCAGCGGGACGGGAGACTGAACCCGGATGCGAAGAAATGTCTTCAACAGCAAATCCACTGCGTCCTTTCTAGCCCAGTGTTTCCCGTTGAGTTTCCAGTAGGAAGCACCCGGAACGCGCTCAAGCAGGACCTCTCCCCCATCCCGGTCCGCAATGAAAATACGGTCCACTGATGCCGTATCCGTGATGGCAAATTGAGCAGACGCTTGGGCATCCAACGGTGCCTGACCTGCCCATTTTTTACCCAGATACAACCCCACCAGGAGCACGAGGAGACTGCCCGCAAGTACCAACAGCCTCTTCTGAGCAGGACGCATCATGCATTCAATGGTTTGAGGCTATACCGTTTGCGGCGCAGCCGGATGAAAATCCAACCCAACGTTGCGACCAACGCCATCGGCAATGCCACCGCAATCAATTGCCATGCGTTGCGTTCCGTGCGAACCCGTTCCGCATTCAGAGCCCGCAACTCAATGGCCCGGGAGCGAACCGAAATGAGCGCTTCATCGTCCAGCAGATAATTGACCGTGTTGAGCAGAAAATCCTTGTTGTCGTATATGACTCGGCCTGCATAGCGGTCAAAACCCAAGGGCAAGGGCTGCCATCCCTCTGGCCCTTGACGCGTCCGGTTGCGCGCAAGATCGCCATCCCCCACCACCACCATGGCCGTGGGCGCACTTTCGCTTCGAAAGGCAAAGGAGGAGTCTTGCAGCAATGCCGCTGGAAGTCGATCCTCGAATGCGCTGCGGAAGGTACCCTCCAACAAGACCGCCAATGGCTGAGATTCCGACTGAGGGGCATCGAAGTAATCCGGACGCAGCGTAACAATGCTGCTCGAAACACGGACGGGGGCCTTGTATTCCCGAGACCGATCCGAACTCGACAACAGCACCGTCTTGCGAACATCCCCAGCTGCAGTCACCGTGTCCACACGGGAACAAAAGTCGAAGTGAATGGGATCCAAATTGGTGGTAACCGGGTGTGAGATGCCCTGCGGAATGACCACTGGGGCAAAATACCAACTGAACATCTCCATCTGACGTTGGTTGCCACTGGGTCCAGCATCCAACATGATGGGCGCACACTGGAGATCGATGACCAAGTTGCGGTTGAGTTTCGCCCCGTATTGAAACAGCAAGTCGTACAGACCCAATTCTCGGGTGACCCCCTCCGTTACTTGGTTCTTGGATAGGCTGTCCAGGTTTACATCGATGGGATCCACCAACCAGAGCACCTTGCCCCCATTCATGATGAACTGGTCCAAAAGCACCTGGTCCTTGTCGCTGAACATCGAATCCGGTTTTGCCACAATGACCAAGTCAAAGCGGTTTTTTCGATACCGAACGCCCTCGGTGTACTCACTCAACGCCCCCACTTTCTCATCGATTCGGACCCGGGTCACTTCGTAGTTCTCCGCCAACGAAGCTGTCAGATCCGCCATCTCCATGGGCAGCAACTCGCCGTGGCCTTCCAGCACGGCAATCTTTGGGGTTTCAGGACGCAAAGCCTTTCGAAGGACCGAAGCCAATTCAAACTCGACTGAATTGATCGAACCTTGGATCATTTCAGCGGAGGGTTCGGGCATCTCGCTTTTGAAAAACTGCACCGGATACTCCTTTCCTTTCGCGTAAACCATGGCCGCAGGCCAAACCGTCTTGAAGGCCTTCACCCCTTGCTCCTGAAACCCAATGCGCGTGAAACGCAACCCCAGCTCCCACAGTTTGTTCTCGTTCTCGCCGATGGTTTGGGCATCCTCTGTGGCGTAGATGTCTTCAAATTGGTAGCGGAATTTGCCCCCACTGCGGACCGCAAATTCTTCGAATTTGTCTCGGATGCTGCGCTCCAAACGTTGCCAGTCTGCCGGATAGGTACCCGACAGGTAGCACGTGACCGAAACTTCTTCCTCCATGGATTCCAGCATCTTCACGGTGGCCGGTGAAAGGGTGTGTCTTCCCTCTGCCGTCCAATCCAATGACCACGGGAAGACTGTGAACAGGGCCAACACCGCACCCGTTACGGCCGTGCCCAACAAGAACTGCAGGCCATCCTCACGAATGCGCCCCTTTCGAGACGCCAGGGACCAACGGGTCGCCAATCCCATGACCGCAATCCAAGCCCCGAAGTAACCAAGGTCTTGGGAAGAAATCCAACCCCGGCTCATGCCCCGGTAATGGGCTTCCATGCCCAACCGCGAAAACGCATAGTCCCAGTTGCCCAGCCAATCAAAACTCGCCAGCGCGGTGAATCCGACGTATGCCACCACCGAAGCCAACAACGCAGACAGGAATGCCACGAGGGGATTGACCGTCAGGGAAGACATCAGCAATCCGATGCCGATGAGGGCCATGCCCAACAACAACAGGCCGGCATAACTTCCCCATGTGGCGCCCCAATCCAGGTTGCCCAAGGGTTCGCCCAAGGCGTGAACGACCAGTGCATAGGCCAGCGTGGGAAGCAGGGCGGCCACCAGGACGGACGTTGCGCCGATGAATTTGGCCCACACAATCGCACCCTCCCCCAGAGGCCGGGTCAACAGCAACTCGAGGGTACCCGACCGCCGTTCCTCTGCGAAACTCCGCATGGTGATGGCCGGTACGAGAAAAACCAGCACCCAAGGCGCCCAGATAAAAAAGGGCTCCAAGGTGGCCATGCCGCCATCGAGGATGTTCCAACTGCCCGGAAAAACCCAGAGAAACAAGCCCGTCAAGGCCAGGAAGGACAGCACCACAACATATCCGATGAGGGCGCTGAAGAAACTGCGAAACTCTTTGAGGACGAGTGCAAGCATGGGGGGCGAAATTACGCGTTTCCCGGGGTCAATTCCGCATAAGTTCCCACCTCAGGTTCCGCTGCGAAAAAGGTCTTGGTTCGAGGCCAAACCACACCAAACAACGCGGATTTACGGTATGCGTCCAAATGCGCCGGGCTTTCCCAGACACTCCAGGTAACCCGCACCACCCCATTGGGCGAAGGGGCGCAATCGGTCAAAAGCCGAAGGGACTGACATCCCGGACTGCGGGCAATGGCCTCCTCGTGGAGGGCAAACCACGCGTCAAAATCCGGGACCACCTCCGGCCGGATGTACAAGCGAACAAGCCGAACAACCGGTCCTCCGGCCTGCGCGCTCATCCTTCGAAAACAATTTGAACGGCGTGACCGACGGGAAGGCCCAGCAGGCTGCTCGCCCCACCGTGGTGCCCGGGTACGTTGTGATGGGCCACCGCAATCTCCAGCAGCCCCCGTTGGTTGAACAACGCGAGACGCTCCCCAGGGGGATGTTCGTCGTAACGCACCGAAATCCGCTTGATGTCCATTCGGGAGCCGCGCATGACGATGTGGAAGGACCGATTCCGCCGGACCCGGTCAAAGGTGGCACGGTCGATGTTGGTGATTGCGTTGTCGAAGCCATCCACGAATATGACTTGGCCGAAGAGTGCCTGGCCCTCCTCCCTCGGAAAAGGCCGCTGTCCGGGGACGGGGGCAACCGGTTCCCAGCCGAGGTCACGGGGACGCTTGCCGTCCAACAATTGCCGCGCCACAGGCACGAACACCTCCCGCTCAGGAAAATTGGGTGCACCACCGGAGGGCACCTCCGGCAAGTCCCAGAGTTCCATGGAGACACCGACCAAATCGTTCTGAAGCAATCCGAAAAACGGACGGTCGCTGGCCACCACCCATTGGTCCAAGATGCAGGCACATCGGTGGGGCGACGCTGGGGTTCTTGAAGCATTGACTCCCACGATGTGAATCGTGTCCGCCGGGAAGGTTCGCAAAACATCTGCGAGTATGTAGGCCGCTTGCGCCGAGTCAAATCGGTTCACCGAGTGGGAGACATCCACCACTTGAAGGTCCGGATGGGTCGACCACAAATCCCCTTTGAGCATGGCTGGCTCGTGGCTGGAGATGCCGCAATCAGATAGAAGTGTGAGGAATGGCACGAAGCAAAGTTCCGAAACCTATTTTTGCCGCGCACATGCATCAAACCGAATTTTCACTCGAAAACGTCCATCCGCTGGATTTCATGGGTCCAGGGGAGACCCATTGGCGGTTGATCAAGGCCCATTTTCCCAAGTTGAATCTGGTGGCCAGGGGTTCGCTCATCATCGCCAAGGGTGCCCCAACGGACCTCGGGCGGTTCGAAGAAGTCATGCGGTTGCTGGTTTGGCACATCGAACGCTACCAGCACATCAGCGAGGATGACGTTCACCGGTTGTTGCGTTCAGAAACGGCAGATGTCATGCGAACGGCCAGCCAGGATGACACCTTGGTTTATGGCGTAGGTGGAAACCGGATTTCTGCGCGAACGGCGAACCAGCACAAGCTCGTGGAGGCCATCCGGCGGCACGACATGGTCTTTGCCGTCGGACCCGCGGGTACGGGCAAGACCTACACCGCCGTTGCCATGGCTGTGGCGGCCCTCAAGGACAAGCGGGTTCGGCGCATCGTGCTGACACGACCCGCTGTCGAAGCAGGAGAGAATTTGGGATTCCTTCCGGGCGACTTGAAAGAAAAATTGGATCCCTACCTCCAACCGCTGTATGACGCCCTATTGGACATGTTGCCCTACGAGAAGGTGGCGGAATACATGGAGAAGCGGGTGATTGAAGTCGCTCCATTGGCCTTCATGCGGGGCCGTACGTTGGACAAAGCTTTTGTCATCTTGGACGAGGCTCAAAATACCACCGTCGCACAGATGAAAATGTTTCTCACCCGGATGGGTCGGGAGGCGAAGTTTGTCATCACGGGCGATGTCTCTCAAGTGGATCTGCCCCGACGCCAACTTTCAGGGCTGGTCTACGCCCAGCGCTCCCTCTCCAGCGTCTCTGGGTTGGAGTTTGTTCAGCTCACAGGTGATGACGTCATCCGGCACCGGTTGGTGAAAGCCATGATCGATGCCTTCGATGCCACCGATGCACAAATCGAGTCCGAAGCCGCCGCGCGCAAGCGAGAACGTCCCCCTTTCAACTCCGAACGATGACCCCTACCCTTCAGTTTCCTGGACAGACCTCGGTTTACCGTGGCAAAGTGCGCGACATGTACGGAATGGGGGAAGACATGTTGGTGGCAGTGGTGTCCGATCGCATTTCTGCCTTTGACGTCATCTTGCCCCAGCCCATTCCTTACAAAGGACAGGTTTTGAATCAATTGGCCTCCTTTTTTTTGGATGCTGTGGCAGATCTTGTCCCCACTTGGAAAATGGCCTGTCCGCATCCCGCGGTCACCATCGGACACCGGTGTGAACCCATCCGCATCGAAATGGTGATTCGGGGCTACTTGTCGGGGCATGCCTGGCGCACCTACCAATCCGGAGCGCGGATGCTATGTGGTGTCCGCATGCCTGAGGGGATGCGGGAGAACGACCCCTTTCCTGAGCCCATCATCACCCCCGCGACCAAGGCAGAGGCCGGTCACGACGAAGATGTTTCGCGGGAGGAAATCCTGTCCCGGGGCATCGTGACAACCGACCTGTACGAGGCCATGGAGTCAGCCACCCGGGCTCTGTACCAGCGGGGCAGCGACATGGCTTCCGCACAGGGGTTGATTCTGGTGGATACCAAGTATGAGTTTGGCCTGCACGGGGGTCAACTGATGCTCATGGATGAACTCCACACGCCCGATAGTTCGCGTTACTTCGAGGCCTCGGGATATCTCGATCGCCAAGCCGCCGGTTTGCCTCAGCAGCAATTGAGCAAAGAATTTGTGCGAGAATGGCTGATGGCCCAAGGATTTCGTGGGCTTGAAGGCCAAACCCCACCCCAACTCCCCCCCGACTTCGTAGCCACCGTGTGTGAACGGTACATCGCACTATACGAGCGCCTCACGGGACGCTCCTTCGTGCCGCAACCCGCAGAAAACCAAGCTCAGGAAATCCAAGACGCCGTGAGCGCTTGGTTGGCTGCACGATGAACTGCAAGGAAGACCTCAACCACCCTCTTTTCGAAGCCGTCTCCACTGCGGCATCGGGACTCGGCGGCCGGGCCTTTGCCATCGGCGGGTTCGTCCGTGACTTGTTGCTCGAGCGTCCTTGCAAGGACATTGATTTCGTCACAGAAGGGAGCGGGATTGAATTGGCACGTGCCACAGCCGCCCGCTTGGGGGTCAAGCAGGTCAGTGTTTACAAAAATTTCGGAACAGCTGCCTTTCGGTTCGGCGGCTATGAGCTGGAATTTGTGGGGGCACGCAAAGAAAGTTACGACCGAGGAAGTCGCAAACCGGTGGTGGAAGACGGGACGCTGGAGGACGACCAAAACCGGCGGGACTTCACCATCAATGCGCTCGCCCTCTCCCTCAACGAGGCGGACTTCGGCGACCTCGTGGATCCCTTCGGAGGCATCGCAGACCTGCATCGAGGCATCCTGCGCACTCCGTTGGATCCGGACATTACCTACTCCGATGACCCCCTGCGCATGTTGCGCGCCGTCCGCTTCGCCACCCAGCTCAACTTCCGCATTGACGATGCGAGTTTTTCCTCCATCCGCAGAAATGCAAAGCGACTGGAAATTATTTCTGCCGAGCGAATCCATGTGGAGCTCAACAAAATCATCTTGGCTGCCAAACCCTCTGTCGGCTTCAAGCTGTTGTTTGATTCGGGGCTCCTTCATGAATTCTTCCCCGAAATGGTGGCTCTGCAGGGCGTAGAAACCCGACTGGGGATCGCGCACAAGGACAATTTCTACCACACGCTCGAAGTACTCGACAATGTGGCAGAGCACTCGGACGACCTCTGGCTCCGTTGGGCCGCCATCTTGCATGACATCGCCAAGCCTCCCACCAAGCGCTTCAGCGAGGAGCATGGTTGGACCTTCCATGGCCATGAAGACCGAGGGGCCCGAATGGTACCCAAGCTGTTCAAGCGGCTGAAATTGCCCATGGACGCCAAAATGAAATTCGTTCAAAAGCTGGTCCTCCTGCATTTGCGACCCATCGCCCTCACCAAATCAGAGATAACGGACAGCGCCATCCGGCGCTTGTTGTTTGAAGCGGGTGATGACATCGATGCCTTGATGACCTTGTGTCGAGCAGACATCACATCGAAGAATGAATCACGCGTCAAGCGTTACCTCGCAAACTACGAAGTGGTCCTGGAGAAGCTAAGGGAAGTGGAGGCAAAAGACCACGTCAGGAACTTCCAACCTCCCATTTCGGGCGAGGAGATCATGGCCTTGTTTGGCATTCCACCGAGCAAGCCCATTGGAGAAATCAAAAACGCCATCAAAGAGGCCATCCTCGAGGGGGAGATTCCCAACCAGCGGGAAGCTGCGATGGCACTGACCCTGAAAATTGGCGCGGAGTTGGGACTCTATCCCGTGGCATCATGATCCCCCTTGGGGTTTCCAACCATCCTTCAAGGTCACAGCCCGGTTGAACACCAATGCACCCGGTTGGCTGTATTTGCTGTCAGCCGTGAAGTACCCCAGCCGGGTGAATTGGTAAGGAACGCCCGGTTCTGCAGAGGCCAATGCCGGTTCCACCTTACAATGGGACAAAACCTCGAGGCTCTCGGGGTTGATGTGGTTCATGAAATCCCCCGCTTCCGATCCATCCGGTTCAGGATGATTGAACAACCGGTCGTAAAGCCTCACTTCGGCGTCCACGGCGTGGGAAGCACTCACCCAATGCAAGGTACCTTTTGCCTTCACCCCGCTGGTATCTTGGCCGCTGCGGCTGTTGGGGATGCGTTCAACATGGACCTCCGTGACCTCACCCCCATCGTTTTTCACGTGCCCTGTGCAACGGACGATGTAGGCCGATTTCAACCGGACGGTAGCCCCCGGAGCCAATCGAAACCATCCTTTGACCGCTTCCTCCGCAAAATCATCCTGCTCGATCCAGAGCTCCCTTCCGAAAGGAATTGTTCGCACACCGGCCTCCGGCGATTCCGGATTCACCTCAAAATCGAGCCACTCGGTTTCGCCGGGGGCCACATCCGTGACCACCAGCTTGAGCGGGCGAAGAACAGCCATCGCCCGCTCGGCGACTCGGTTCAAATGGTCGCGCAGTGACCATTCCAGCAACCCCACATCGATGACGTTGTTCCGCTTGGCCACCCCCACCCGCTCGGCAAAGGTCCGAATGGATTCCGGCGTATACCCCCTGCGGCGCAAACCGCTGATGGTGGGCATCCGGGGATCGTCCCAACCATCCACCACCCCTTCTTCAACCAAACGGAGCAACTTCCGCTTGGACATGACGGTGTAGTTGAGGTTGAGGCGCGCAAACTCCGTTTGTTCACTCGGAAAAATCCCCAATTGCTCGATGAACCAATTGTAGAGCGGCCGGTGGTTTTCAAACTCCAACGAGCACAAACTGTGGGTAATGCCTTCAATGGAATCGGATTGGCCATGCGCGAAGTCATACATGGGGTAGATCACCCAACGGTCCCCGGTCCGGTGGTGGTGGGCGAACTTGATTCGGTAGATGATGGGGTCGCGCATGAGCATGTTGTCATGCCCCATGTCGATCTTGGCACGCAACACCCGACTCCCCTCTGGAAATGCCCCCGCACGCATCGATTCAAACAGCGCGCGGTTCTCTGCTGGCGTGCGGTTGCGGAAGGGACTGTCCGTCCCTGGAACACCTGGGGCGCCCTTCTGAGAAGCAATGGCTTCTGGGGTTTGGTCATCCACATAAGCCTTGCCCGCATCAATCAACTGAAGGGCATAGCCGTACAACGTTTCAAAATAGTCGCTGGTATAGAACTCCCCCCCTTTCCAATCAAAACCCAGCCAAGCGACGTCCCGGCGGATGGCATCGACATACTCCGTGCTCTCTTTTTCGGGGTTGGTATCATCGAACCGCAGGTTGGTAACACCACCATATTTCTGCGCCAAACCGAAGCTCACACAGATGGCCTTGGCGTGCCCGATGTGCAGGTAGCCATTGGGCTCCGGCGGAAAACGGGTGTGGATCCGCCCCCCATGTTTGCCGGAGGCCAAATCTGCTTCAATCTTCTGCTCAATGAAGTTCAGGGACCGCTTTCCCTCCTCACCGCTACCGCTCGAATCTGCTGCCTGCATCGTATTTTGCCCGTTGTATCGCTCAAATTTACATCAGTCCCCCATGAACCCGACCCTTCTCCGTTTGCTTGCCTTCGTGGTCCTCAATTTTGGGGCTTTGGCCATCGGTGGCCTGTTCACGGGCCCTGGGGTAGCGGATCCAGCTTATCAGCAAGCCCACCAGGCGCCCTGGACGCCACCCGGCTGGGTCTTTGGAGCTGCATGGACCCTCGTCATGCTCGCTTATGCATGGGGGAGTGCCTTGGGATTGGGGCGGGTGACAGACAGGCGGACCTTTCTACAGCTCTATGCGCTCCAATGGGTCCTCAATGTCCTGTGGAACCCCCTTTTCTTTTTTTGGGGGCGAAGTGGTTGGGCCTGGATTGAAATCTCCTTGCTTTTCGCCGTGGTGGCCCTTCAGTTCCTGTTGTTTCGAAAAGAGATGCGTGAAGCAGCGTGGGGGATGTTGCCCTATCTCGTTTGGCTTTTGGTTGCCAACTCCCTCAACGGCGCGTTCTTCGTCCTCAATCCCTGAACCCCGCTTCGTGCAGCGCAGTGGCAATTTGCGGTTCATCAGCGCCCCAATGCAAGGATTCCGCCGCTTGGGCGCACGCTTGCTCCCAGTGGCTTCGAGGCTGCTGAAGCACCGCTTCGATCGCTGTTCGGATGGAAAGGGGATCGTGCCCCGCTACGATGACCCCCACGTCCCAACCCTTGACGACCTTTTCAACCTCAGGCAAAGGACTGGCCACCACAGGAATGCCCGCATGGATGTAATCAAACAACTTGTTGGGCAAACTCAGGAGGTAATTGCCATGGACGCCCTTGTCCAAAGAGAGGCCCACGTCTGCTGAAGCCGTGAATCTGCGGAGCACGTCGTAGGGCTGCTTGGACAAGCAAAAAAGGCTTTGGGCCAAATCTGCACCGGTTTGTTCTTGACGTGCCCATTCCCACTCTGGGCCAGCACCGATCAACACCAATCGGAAATGCGCTTGTCCCCGCGCAGCTTCCACCGCTTCGCGGATGCCCCGGTCGGTGTCCATGAAAGCCCCTTGAAGCAACGCAATGGGCCGATCGGTTGGGATGCCGGCCTCGGAAAAGGCTTCACGGCCCTCGACCATCACCCGTGGGGCGCGAACAGGCATGTTGCGCAACACGCGGGGCCGCCCACTTTTCGCATGGGGATAGCGTTCCTGAAGGCCTGCCGCGATGCTGTCATTCACCGTCAGAACTGCCCGAACCTTGGGGTGCAACCATCGTTCCACTGCAAGCCAAACGCCTCGTTGGAATGGCCTGTGCGTCAACCCTGCTGCTTCGGTGAAGAATTCGTGGCTATCATAAACCAAGGGCACCCTCCGAATCCGGGAAACGAGATAGGCCGGAAGCAACGTGTCCAAGTCATTCGCCCAGATTCCATCCATCCTTCGGAACAACAGGAAGCAGAAAAATCGAACCTGCAGCGCCGCATAAAATAGCCCCCCCCTTTGAAAAAAAAGGCGCAGCCGGTTGCCATGCATGCCCGGCGGAAGGGGTTCTGAATGAGGCAACAGGCGACCCAACAAGGACGTCTCCCAACCCAACCGGTTCAAAGTCCCACAGGTTTTCCTCACCCGTTGGTCGTGAACCAAATCGTTCGAAACCAGAACAAAGATTCGGCCCAAGGTGATGCTTTTAAGACCGGTTCGGAGCCATTGACTCCCGGACCAAACGCAAAACCCGCTTGGTATACTGAGGAAAGTCAGCATCCATCATCCAGCCGTAATACCCCGGATTCTCGAGCAATACATCTTTGACCCTGCGGCCCTTGTGCTGACCGAAGTGGAAAACGACCTCCTCTTCGTTATCGTAAATGAATCGCCCCGCCAAATCCGCAAATCGATGCTGCCGGCAGAATTCCGAAAGATCCTCCATGTTTTGGGGAAGCGGCCCCACCGTTACACCACGCGAGTCTAACACAGTATGGTCCCGGTAGCGATCCAACTGTGCCAACAAGATCTCCAATGTGGCCTCTGCATCGGGCATGGCTTCGTGTGCATCCTCCAAGGACTTGCCACAGTAGAACAAGTAACCTGCCCGCAGGGTCCTCTGCTCCATCTTGTGGAAGATGTTCTGAACGTCGATCAAGTTTCTTCCTTCGATGCCAAAGTCAATGCCCACACGGAGAAACTCCTCCGCCAACATGGGCACGTCAAATCGGTTGCTGTTGAATCCCCCCAAGTCGCAACCCTCGAGCAATCGAAACAGTCCCGGCGCAATTTTTCCGAAAGGATGCGCATCCTTGACATCTTCGTCCCAGATGCCATGTACCTCACTCGCCGCCCGAGGAATGGGCATTTCCGGATTCACCAAAATCCGGCTCTCTCGACCGCGTTGCTCGGGTTTCCTGAGCACCGTGCCATCGGGATGGATCTTGATCAAGGCAATTTCAACAATCCGATCCTTGCCGATTTCCGTACCGGTCGTTTCCAGGTCAAAGATGACCAAGGGACGCTTGAGTCCCAGCGCTTTAATTTCCATGCTTAGACGATGGGGCGCTGTGGATCAAAGGCCTCGAGGTAGTCTGCCACCCTGCGGACAAAGCTGCCCCCCAACATGCCATCCACCACCCGGTGGTCGTAACTGTGCGACAGGAACATCATGTGGCGGATGGCTATGACATCTCCGTGGGGCGTCTCGAGGACAGCTGGCCGCTTGCGAATGGCACCCAAAGCGAGGATGCCCACTTGGGGTTGGTTGATGATGGGCGTTCCAAAAACATTTCCAAACGTCCCCACATTGGACAAGGTATAAGTTCCACCTGCGACATCGTCCGGGGTCAGTTTGTTCGCCCGTGCGCGCGCCGAAAGGTCATTCACTGCGTGGGCCAAACCGACCAAATTCAACTGATCGGCATCGCGGATCACCGGCACAATCAGGTTTCCGGAGGGCAATGCAGTGGCCATTCCGAGGTGGATTCGTTTGCGGAGGATGATCCGATCCCCATCCACACTGGCATTCACCCCAGGAAAATCCCGAATGGCGCGCACAATGGCCTCCGCAAACAACGGGGTAACCGTCAACTTCTCCCCATGCTGTTTTTCAAACGCGGCCTTGTTCTTGTCGCGCCACTGCACGAGGTGCGTCACATCCGCCTCCACAAAAGAGGTGACGTGCGGACTCGTGGACACCGACCGGACCATGTGATCCGCAATCAACTTGCGCATGCGGTCCATTTCGATGATCTCATCCTCCGCCCCGACAGAAACCCCAGCAACGGGTTTTGCAGGCGTGGGCGAAGCCGGCTTGACCGCCACCGGTGCCGAAATCACTGCGGCAGCGGATGAAGGCACGGGCGAAACTGCAGGGGCTGGTGTTCCCTGCCCAGAACGCTGTGCGAGGTAGCCCATCAAGTCCTTCTTGGTGAGCCGACCTTCTGCTCCTGTACCGGGAATTCCGTCCAGTTCCAGCGACGAAATGCCTTCGGTTTGGGCGATGCTGCGAACCAACGGGGAATAGAAGCGCCCGTCCGACCCCAGACGGCCGGGGAGGGCCCCGGGTTCGGAAGCGGTGGACAGGGCCGCAGTCACCAACGCCTGGTCTGCTGCTGCAACCGCGGGGGCGGGAACGGCAGCAGGAGCCGCAGCGGCTGCAGCAGCGGCTGCCGGAGCAGCCGGTTCCGATGCAGCACTGGCACCGACTTGGAACCGCGCGATCGGTGCACCGACCTGAACCACCTCCCCCTCCTGGACCAACCACTCCACCAACACCCCGTCCTCGGGGGCTGGAACCTCGCTGTCCACCTTGTCCGTGGCGATTTCGACCATCGGCTCATCGGCCGCTACGGATTGCCCCGGTTGAACGATCCACTTGGTGATCGTTGCCTCCGCCACACTTTCCCCCATCTTGGGGAGCAGGATTTCGATGGTAGCCATGATTTCAGATTCCTCGGCGCAAAATTAAGGCCTGCACCACGACCGATAAGTCGATTGTCCAACGATAATCTCTTGCATAGGCCAAATCCATCCGCCGCACCATCCGCTCGTCCTGACCCGCTCCACGCGACATGACTGCTTTCCGCAGGACGGGCAAATGCGCCCCCGTCCCCGCGTAGCCCACCCAAGTGGCACGCCCCAGGAACACCTGAACCGCGGCACGGCCCCATCCCCGGCGACCCGACATTCGGAGCGGAAGCGCCCCCAGCAGAATCAAGCTGGCGGCCACCCCGTCGAAAAGACGTTTTTGGCGGCGTACCGAGGGAACTTGGAGGGAACGCCTCAGGTCGGTCAGGGGGAACGCATCGGGACCTCCCGAGCCCATGAGGGGCTCGGTGTCGCTCCAGGCGATTCGGAAGTCCACCCCGGAGCCCGCGGCGGAGGCCATGGCATCGATGATGTCGGCCGCAGGAACATCCCGGCCACTCAAGATGACCTCTTGCACCCGATGGACCCGGATGGCCTCCGCCAGGTCCGCCAGCCCCCCGACGACCTCGGGCCGTCCCTCCGGACGGTCCTCCCCTCCCTCATCCGGTGCCATGCCCGAAGGTCGGAGCGCCCAGGCCCGCTCCCCGCCGACGGCGAGCGCGCCCGCGTCCGAAGCCCGAACCATCTGGACCATCCGGTCGAGCTCAACCCCCGTCCCGACATACAACCGGCGGCGGGGCGCCTGACGCACCCAGCTCCTCGGGTGCAACCCCGTCCGCGTGAGCAGCACCGAAACCCCGGCAAACAAAGACCCCAGCAACAAAATCGCCCGCGAGAACCTCAAGTCCTCCGGAAGCAGGGCGTACCCAATGAGCAAAAGGGCGGTCGAGGCTGCCTGGGCGCGCAGGATTTGGCCTACACGCCACGGCCGCTCATACCCGCCCATCCAGGCGAGCACGCCCACCCATACCCCCGTGTACACTGCAAAAGCCCATGCCGCCAAGCGGGCATCATACACGATGCCCGTACCCGCCGCATAAATCTCCATGGCGAGCCGCCAGCCCCCCCACAGCAGCACGGCATCAGACACCAACACCCCCCAACGCGAAACCAGCCGAGAACCGATGGCCAAACCCGCCCGTGCATAAATGGCGCACCGGATGGTCCAGGAAAGAAGCCATGCCTGGTTGCCCGCAAAATGCGTTTCCGCAAAAATGAGCATGGCCCGATAGAACACAAGCACGTAGTTCAAGGACCCCTTCTTCGTGCTCTCCCCTTTGTAATGAATGATGGATGTTCCCGTGAAATAGTGGTTCTCCCAGCCGCCTTGGATCAGACGCCACGACAAGTCGATGTCCTCGCCGTACATGAAATAGGTTTCATCCAACAGACCCACCTCCTCCAGGGCTTCCCGACGCAGCCACATGAACGCCCCACTGAGGATTTCCACCGGAGCGGTTTGGGCCCGATCGATGTGGCCCATGTAGTAGCGGTTGAAGCGCTGCGTCCTAGGGGCCAAACGATACAAACCCGTGATTTTACAGAGCGCGGCCCACGGCGTAGGCAGCCCCCGCTTGGATTCTGGAAGATACCTGCCCGAACCATCCACCATCGGCACACCCAGCCCCCCCAAACGCGGTTGGGCATCTGCGTATTGCAGAACGGCAACGAATCCGTCCTCCTTCACCACGGTATCCGGATTCAACAACAGCACCCACCGCCCGGTGGTGGCCCGGATGGCCAAGTTGTTCGCCTTGGAAAATCCCAAATTCTCCGACAACGCCCACAGCTTGA
>JBIKTK010000086.1:0-5524 GCA_044348125.1 Flavobacteriales bacterium
TCCCCATCCTCCACCCATCCGCCCCGGATGAAGGTGGCGGCCAGTCCGTTGTGCAAAGCGTTGGAGCGGTGGGCGCCGTGGAGGAGCAGCGTCACATGCCCGCTTTGCTCGGGCGGCACCACGTCCTGGCCGCTCCCCCGCACCACGCCCCCCAGCAACAGCGCTGCCCCCAACCACCCGACCCAGGTTCCCGCCGCCCGGCCAGCCCTGCCCTCCGCGCTCCTGCCTTTGATCTTGTCCCTGCTCCTCATTCCTCCCCAAACGATGCCGTGGTGGAACCCGCGGCCCGCACCTGCAGCCGAATCCGTTCACGCCCCGAGAAAACCACACGCCCCGGGGTGTCCACCCGGGCCTCCCATTCCAAACGGCCGCCCTCCCGCAGGGCCTCGCCCGTGACCGGAAGCCGCAGCGACCCGACCGGTCCCGCCTCCGAATCCGGCATCCCCCGGCCCGTCAACCGCAATGAAAACGGCACCGTCTCCGCTCCGGGCGCATGGGGCACCCAGACCCCCTCCACCCGCAGATTCACCGGGAATCCGTTGGTGAAACGCAGGTCCAGCACCCCATCAAAGTCCGGCACCTCCACCGCCGCCAACTCCCGGCTGTCCCTGAGCACCAAATCCTGCACCCCGACCCGCAACGGCACCTCCAACTCCAAAGCCACCTCCGGCGGTGCATCCGTCCGGAAAAAATCGTTTGCCCCCGTCACATCGCCCAAGGGGTTCAACATCGCGGACCCTGTGAGCACCAGCGAATCCGGCAATCCGCCCAGCACCGAAAACAGCGACGGCTGGGCCTCCAACAGGTCCAGGCTCCACACCGGCACCTCCGCCCAACCCCCTGCGCCCCCCCCCGGAATGCCGCTGTCCTGCGCCCGGGCACAAAACTGCGGAACCCCCCACTGCGGGTGGTCCAGCGCCGTCCCATCGAGCCGCAACCCGTCGAATTGGAAGC
The DNA here is from genome assembly GCA_044348125.1 of Flavobacteriales bacterium. Lineage (GTDB taxonomy): Bacteria > Bacteroidota > Bacteroidia > Flavobacteriales_D > Sanyastnellaceae > CAMCYM01. Next base: position 955 of record JBIKTK010000086.1, read on the forward strand.
GCAGGTCCGCGCCCATTCGGTTCGACAGCAAAAGCCGGGCGCGCGTCGCCTCCCAATCGAGGAAACCCGTCGCCCCTCGGTCCGGCTGCACCAAACGGTCCCGCACATCCAACGCAATCTCCTCCTGACCGAAGTAACCCCGCACCTCCCGAACCCGCAAGTCCTGGAAGTGCAGCCGCACCCGGATGCTGTCCGTCCCGTAAACCTGCGCCGTGTAATCGACATCGGCTGGGGTTCCGATCGTCAACACCGAGGCAATCCGGTTGAAATCCGTCCCCGCAGACCCCCGCAAATCAATCAGGGCCCCGCCCAGGTCCAGCGCCCCCACCTTCGACTGCGTTTCCCCCGGTGCCGCAGGAGGCAACTGCACGTCCAGCACCACCTCTTGGCCCCCCCGCGTCACCCCCGGAAACCGGTACTGCAGCGCCACATACCCGTCGGTGGTGCTTTCCACCACATACTCAATGCAACCCGCCTCCAGCACAATCCACTTGAACTGCTGTTCAATCCCCTGGAATTCAATGTTCTCTGTGGTTTCCAACAAAGTCGTCCCTGGAGGCACCGCAAAAGGACCTCCCGCAAAAGCCGGGGTCAGGTCGTTGGAAACCAAGGTGTCCGGCAGCACCGACAGCTCCGTCCAGTCCCAGCTTCCCACCGCTCCCGTGAACCGAATCACCCCCGGCACCCCGCCTCCGCCCGGTTCCAGCTCCAACCCTTCCAGCCCTTCCACCGCCAACATCCGCTCCCAGCCCACCCAATCGTCCACCAAGGGCAATGACCAGTCCACCTCCCAACGCGTCGGTTCCCGCCGGCAGCCCGCCAGCGTCAGCACAGCCAGCGCCAGCAACGGCATCGCCAGCGCCGACGCACCCAGCACCCGGCCCACCGCGGAAGTTTGCAACCGTCGTTTCAATTTCTATTGCATTTGCTCAGGCCAAACTACGACGAAACAGCCCCACAGGTTGTAACGCCGCCGCTACCGCCACGGCCAGCATCAGCGACACCGCCGGCACCGACTGCCACCCGAGCAAGACCCCCAACCCGAAGATCCCCACCGCCCCCAGGGACAACCCCCGCAACCAACGTCCCCAGCGGCGCGTGTAGCTCCCCGGCCACAGCAACAGCAGCAACAGCGGATGCGCCCAAAGCAGATGCAGGTTCGCCCACGTGTCTTGGTGCTCCGTGGCCACCCACATGCCCAGCAACAACGACCCCAACAGGCCCGCCGGCAGCAGCATGAACCGGGCCAGAACCCGCAGGGCCACCGGTTCTCCCCCCCGCCGCGTGGCCCGCATCCCTGCGAGCGAGAGCACCACCAGCACGAACGCCAGCACCTGCGGCCCGTCGACCCCCCCGGCCTGCACCGCATCCGATTCCGACGGCAGCAACTCCATGGCCGGCTGCGCCAACGGTCGGCCATCGAGGGTAGAAAACGGCAGTTGGCGGGCCAAACCCTCCGGCAAAAACGCCGCTCCACACGGCGGCATGGGCCGGTCCGTTCGCGGCCCCAAGATGAGGTCGATGCCCAAGGCCGCCCAAGGAGAACCCGCCACGTAAGGCCGGACTGCCTCGCGGTACGTCGTGCCCAGCGGCAGCGCATCGCAGCCCGGCTCCCAGCGCTCCCCGAAAACCCGCTGCAAGACATACAGCACCCGGTTGGAACAATTGTCTTCGAAGAAATAATACCTGTAAATGCACTCGCTCCGCGCCAGATTCGCCTCCAGGTATCCCACCAACCGCCGTACATCCTCGGGCGCCAGGTCCAGGGGCTGCTCCCACAGCCCGCGCCCGCTCAGGAGGTACTCGGTTTGGAATGCGCCGAACCCCTGGGCGGACAGGTGGTACTCCAGTCGGCCTTGGACGAAGCGGGTGTAGAAGCCCGGCCCGAAGGCGAACGTCCCGAAGTTGTAGGTTCGGTCCAGGGCGGGCTGCTGCCCCGGATCGTAGACCCGGATGGCCGTGTGGCCCCATGCCGCCCAGAGTTCGGCGCCCGGATCGCCCGTGAGGATGCTGACCACCGCTTCGTCTGTGAGGTTCCGGGCGTCGGGCCAAACTTCCGGCCCCTGTCCCATCTCGCCCGGGGCGGGGCCGGCGACTCCGGGCGGGAGCCCGGCGGCGGCGGCGGGGCCGGCGGCGGCCACGAGGAGCAGGAGGGACCACAGGAACGACCAGGCGGCGGTGCCCCGGAAGGCCTCCCGGGCGGGACCGAAGAGCCAGATGGACCGGAACGGCGCCGCAGGCGCCGCAGGCGGGTCGAATGTGACCTCGAGCGTGCCGCCGGGCATGGCGATGCGGCGGCGCGGCTCCCCGCCCCGCTCGAGGTAGTCATGGAGGGCCACCGCCGTGGCGCCCGTCCCGCAGGCCAGCGTCTCCGCTTCGACCCCGCGTTCGAACGTCCGCACGGCCAGGGGCGCAGCCGGATCCGCGTCGCGCACGATGAAGTTGACGTTCGCCCCGGCCGGGCCGTGCACCGCCGCCCTCCGCAGGGCCGCCCCCCAGGCGGCCACCGGGACCGCGGCCAGCTCCGCCCCCGCCGCCAGGTAGGCCAAATGATGCGGCGACCCGGTGTCCACAAACGCATGCGAGGCCACCACCGCCGCCATGGGGCCTGCCTCCGGCGGCGCGGCCAGCCCCCCCGCGGGGCACACGACGGGCCTCAGTTCCACCCCGGGAAGCCCCCGCGTCCCGTCCCAGGCCACCGCGTGGGGGCCGTCCACCGCCCGCAGTACCCCCCGGTCCCCCAACGCCCCCTGCTCCCGGAGCCAGCCATAGGCCGCCCGGCTCCCGTTCCCGCAAAACGACCGCGTCCCATCCGCGTTCCGGTAGTCCATCTCCCAAACCCCGTCCTCCACCGGCCGCAACACAATGACCCCGTCCGCCCCAATGCCGCGGTGCCGGTCGCACCAGTGGGCAATCTGTGCCTCCGAGGGCTCCCCGGGCAGGTCCCGTCCGTCCAACAAGATGAAATCGTTGCCGGCCCCCTCCCATTTCCAAAATGAGAATTCCATGCCTGCAAGGTAGCCCCGTGGGCGGTGTAAATTTGGCCTGGAATGAACAAGAAACCCGTCGACCGACTGCCCTTGCTGCGCGAGGCACACCGCGCCCTAGCCCAGGCGCGCGCCATGTCCGATGCCTACGAAGCCCAGGCACGGCTCACGGCGAAGTATGTGCATGCCACCAGCCGCGGTCACGAGGCCATCCAGTTCGCGGCAGGGCGGCTCCTCAAGCCGCAGGATTTTCTGAGTGCCTACTACCGGGACGACAGTTTGCTGCTGGCCCTGGGGATGCAACCGGTGGAGCTGATGTACCAGCTGTTTGCGAAGCGGGACGACCCCTTCAGTGGGGGCCGAACCTACTACAGCCACCCGTCCCTCAAGCGCCCCGGATTCCCGCGCATTCCGCACCAGAGTTCGGCCACGGGCATGCAGGCCATCCCGGCTGCGGGCGCGGCGATGGGCATCCAATACCGGGAACAACAGGGGCTCGGGCACGAGGAGCCCGGAGACGGTGCGCCGCCCGTGGTGTTGTTGTCGATCGGGGATGCGGCCATGACGGAGGGAGAGGTCAGCGAGGCCCTGCACATGACGGCGTTGCGCGGGTTGCCGATGATTTGGCTTGTGCAAGACAACGAATGGGACATCAGCGCGCATGCGGACGAGATTCGGTTCGGAGACGCGGGGACGTTGGCGGCAGCGTACCCGCCCATCGAGCTGATGCGGGTGGACGGGGCGGATGTGTTGGCGGCATGCCAAACCATGGAACAAGCGTTTGAAATCGTCCGCTCGGAGCGCCGGCCGGTGCTGGTGCATGCGCAGGTGCCGTTGTTGGGGCACCACACGAGCGGGGTGCGGCGCGAATGGTACCGCCACGACCTGGAGGAGCACGCGCAGCGGGATCCGCTCCCGCGGCTGGAGGCGCAGTTGCTGGGCCTGGGGGTGGCGGCGGAGGAGCTGGCCCTGCACCACGCGGAGGCCCAGCGAGCCGTGGCGGAGGCGATGGCCCAGGCCCAGGCCGGGGAGGAGCCAAGGGGGGAGGACCTGCTCGCCCACGCCCTGGCCCCCACCTCGGTCACCGAAGAGTTGGGCGAACGGCACCCGGCAGGTGGGGAGGAAACCCTGATGGTGGACTGCGCGCTGCATGCCATGCAGGAAATCCTTGCGGCCCATCCCGAGGCCCTGCTCTACGGACAGGATGTGGGCGGCCGGCTCGGGGGGGTGTTTCGGGAGGCGGCCACGCTCGCAGCGAAGTTCGGCGACGACCGGGTGTTCAATACGCCCATCCAGGAGGCCTTCATCATCGGGAGCACGGCGGGGATGTCCGCGACGGGGTTGCGCCCCATCGTCGAAGTTCAGTTTGCGGACTACATTTGGCCTGGCCTCAACCAATTGTTCACAGAACTGAGCCGCAGCTACTTTCTGTCGAATGGCCAGTGGCCGGTGCACAGTGTCATCCGGGTGCCCATTGGGGCGTACGGCAGCGGCGGGCCTTACCACAGCTCCAGCGTGGAGTCGGTGCTGGCGAACATCCGCGGCATCAAGGTGGTGTACCCATCGAACGGGGCGGACTTGAA
>JBIKTK010000087.1:0-5484 GCA_044348125.1 Flavobacteriales bacterium
GGGCTCCTTTTCCGTACTTAGGTAAATATCTGGGTGTTTGCTGAGAACGGCATGCAACGTGGTGGTTCCTGATTTCGCCGCCCCCAGGATGAACAAATTGGGTTTGACTGCGGGCTTCAAGAATGGTTTCATTCGTTGAGCAAGGTTTGGATGGTGGAATCGAGACGTGCGGAGGCCAGGAACTGGGCCTCGAGCCCCGCCGCAAAAGGGAATGCAGTATCCAGGGAACCGCAACGTGCCACGGGGGCATCGAGTTCTCGCCAGCAAGCTTCATGGATCCGCGCACTGATCTCTGCACCGATGCCTCCGGTGAGGGTGTCTTCGTGGAGCACGAGCGCCCGGCTGGTCCGGCGGACACTTTCGAATACCATGGTTTCATCCCAAGGGAGCAAGGTCCTGAGGTCGATGATTTCGAGATCCCACTCCGGATGGCGGGATGCTGCCTCCATGGCCCATGAAACCCCTAAGCCATAGGTGATGATGGTGGCATCTTTGCCCGTGCTTACCTTCCTCGCTTGGCCGAAGGGGACGGTGTAAGGGCCTTCGGGTACGGGGCCCGAAAGCGAACGGTACAGGAACTTGTGTTCAAAGAACAGGACCGGATTGGGGTCCTCAAAGGCCATGCGCAGGAGCCCTTTCGCATCTGCAGGGGTGGAGGGGTATGCAATCTTCAAGCCAGGGACATGGAAGAACCAAGCTTCTGTGCTTTGGGAGTGGAATGGTCCCGCGGTAACACCCCCACCGGTCGGCATCCGAACCACCACGTCGGCAGTCGCTCCCCAGCGCCAGTGGATTTTGGCCAAATTGTTCACAATCTGGTTGAAGCCACAGGTCACGAAGTCGCTGAATTGCATTTCTACCATGGCCTTCCGGCCTGCGATGGACAAGCCCAATGCAGCCCCCACGATGGCCGATTCGCACAACGGGGTGTTCCGGATGCGGTCCTTCCCGAAACGGTCTACAAAGCCATCCGTGACCTTGAACACCCCCCCATATTCTGCGATGTCCTGTCCCATCAGTACCAGCCCCGAATGGGCTTCCAAGGACTCGGCGAGACCCTCGGAAATGGCGTCGATGAGCCTCAGTTCTCGCGCTCCGGATTGTCCAGCAGCCGTGGATTGTGGGTCGTTGAAGGATGGCAAGGAAAGGGAGGGAACTGGGGCGTACCGGTCTGCCAGTTCCTTCTCGATCGACGGGGTTACCGGGGGTTGGGCTGCGGCTTCGCGCAACCCGCCTTCGATTTCTGCTTTCAACCGGTTTCGCAGGGAATCGACGAAGGCATCGTCCCACAACCCCATCTGTCTTCCCCATGCTTCGAACCGTTCCACAGGATCCACTTGGCTCCAGTGGTCAATCAGCCCTTCTGGGTAATACTTGGTGCCTGAAGCTTCTTCGTGTCCGCGCATCCGGAACGTCTTGAATTCGATCAGGATGGGCCTCGGGTTCTGTCGGATGGAAGCCGCGGCATCTGAGACGGCGTGGTAAACGGCCAGGACATCGTTGCCGTCCACTTGGATGGCGTCTGCGGCTGGGATGCCGTAACCGATGGCCTTGTCGGTAAAATGGGCACAACGGAATTGCTCGGAGGAGGGCGTCGAGAGCCCCCAGGCATTGTTTTCGATGCAAAGGATGACGGGCAAATCCCAAACTGCGGCCACGTTCACGGCCTCATGGAAATCGCCCTCGCTGGCGCCGCCGTCTCCGGTGAAAACCAGGGTGGCCCGGCCGGACTGGTCCAGCTTGCTCGCCAGGGCGATGCCGTCGGCGATGCCCAGCTGGGGGCCGAGGTGGGAGATCATGCCCACGATCCGGTGCTCCATCGAGCCGAAGTGAAAAGAGCGGTCCCGGCCCTGGGTGAAACCGTGGTCCTTGCCCTGGAACTGGGAGAAAAGCCTGCCGCAAGTGATGCCGCGCGCGGTAAACACCCCGAGGTTTCGGTGCATGGGGAGGATGAACTCCTCGGGCGCCATGGCGCGGGCCGAACCGACCGAAATGGCCTCTTGTCCCATGCCGCTGAACCACTTGGAAATCTTGCCTTGCCGGAGCTGGCTGAGCATCTTCTCTTCAATCATCCGGGGAAGGAGCAGCGCGGCGAATAGGTCCCGGATTTGGTCATCGGTCAACGCGCGCCGATCGAAGCGGAGCGGGTTGTGCGGAAAGTTGTCCTGCATGGTAGGCCAAATTTACATCCCCCGTCCCCAACCCGAGGCCCCCCAGGGGCGGGGTTGCGCATTTATCTTCGCGGGGTGAAACAGGCATCCTCCAGCCGGAACGAAATGGTGCTCCGGGTTCCGCCCGCTTGGTTGCGGGATCGGGAGCGGCTGGCCCGGGCGCTGGCCGATGCCCGCGGGGTGGACGTCGGGGCGTTGGGGGACTGGCGTGTGGTGCGCCGCAGTTGGGATGCGCGGCGCCGGCCGGTCGTGGCCCAGGTCACGGTACAGTGGGGGGAGCCGGAGGCGGGGGGGGGCGGGGTCGACTGGGCGAACTTGGCCGCACTCCCAGAGGACGCCCCGGAAGTGGTCATCGTCGGCGCAGGGCCCGCAGGTTTGTACGCGGCGCTGCACCTGTGCCGCCAGGGGATTCGGCCCGTGATCATCGAGCGGGGTGCAGCGGTGCGGGAACGGCGGAGGGACTTGGTGCGGCTCGTTCGGGAGCACCAAGTCGACCCGGATTCCAATTACTGTTTCGGCGAAGGCGGGGCGGGCACCTATTCCGACGGGAAGCTATACACCCGATCCTCCAAGCGGGGCGACGTGCGCGCAGCCCTGCAACTGCTCGTCGATCATGGTGCGGATCCCGACATCCTGGTCGATGCCCATCCGCACATCGGCACGAACAAGTTGCCCGGGATCATCGAGGCCATGCGGGCCACCTTGATTCGTTGCGGGGCGCGGATCCACTTTCGCACCCGGCTGGTGGGGTGGGAGACCCGACCTTGCCCGGATGATGCAGCGGGCAGGAAGGAAGCAGTGTCGGGCATTTGGGTGCTGGATTTGGCCTCGCAAACACGCAAACTTCTTGCGATAGATCGCGTCATTCTCGCTACCGGACACAGTGCGCGCGATGTGTTTCGTGGCTTGCACGACCGCGGTTGGCTGCTGGAGGCCAAACCCTTCGCCCTCGGTGTGCGAATCGAGCACCCACAGGCCCTCATCGACCAGGAGCAATACCACGGAGAGCCCCGCGGGGAGGTGCTTCCTCCGGCGAGTTACAGCTGGACCTGTCAAGCCCTGGGGCATGGGGTGCACTCGTTTTGCATGTGCCCCGGCGGCATCATTGCCCCCTGCGCCACGGCTCCTGGGGAGGTGGTGACGAACGGATGGTCTCCCTCGAAGCGGAACAATCCGTTTGCCAATTCGGGCATCGTGGTGCAGCTGGGGCCGGAAGACTGGGAACCCCTGGGTTTCTCGGGGCCGCTGGGCGGCTGTGACTTCCAATCGTCCGTGGAGCAGCGCTGCTTTCAAGCGGCTGGAGGGACCCAACGTGCGCCCGCCCAGCGGCTGCTCGACTTCTTGGCCCGTCGCCCGAGCCGTGACCTCCCGGTTTGCAGCTATCTCCCCGGTTTGACTTCGGTCTCCCTCTGGGACGTCCTGCCGACTTGCGTGGCCGCTCCGCTCGCCGAAGGGCTGCGCACCTTCGGCCGACGGATGCCGGCCTACCTCCATCCCGACGCGGTCCTCGTGGCACCGGAAAGCCGCACGAGCAGCCCGGTCCGCATTCCCCGATCCCCACAGGACCTCCAGCACCCTCAGGTCGCCGGTCTCTTTCCGTGCGGCGAAGGCCCGGGCTACGCGGGCGGCATCCTGTCCGCAGCCATGGATGGTGTTCGGGTCGCCCAAACCCTGGCGTCCCTCGCAGCCGCTCCCTGACCCGCCCCATTCCCTTGGCCCGAAAAAAAAAACGGGCCAGCTTGCGCTGACCCGTTTGATCCTGTTACGCACCGGGTAAAACCGGACAGGATTCCCCGGGGGGAGATCATTGCGTAAACGTAGCGGTGTCAGTACCGAGCTCTAGTGCCCGAACCAAGGACCGCACGTCGCCCAAGTCGGCCCACTGTCCATCGATGTCCCCCACCACGAAAGCGGAGGGAAATCCGGCCAAGCGGACCTGCTGCAGGAAAAATCGTGCATCGGACTCATTCCGATAGCGTGAAGATACGAATTCTGTTTTTTCAAATGAATTTTTTTCGGCAAAAAATTTGCCTTCGTCTATCCATATCGACAAAACATCTGGTTTTATCATCATGGCGTTTTGTGGGAGTTGGACCCGGAATCCCGGCGTCCCGAGCGCCTCAATGGGCAGTCCAGACAGGAGCTGCTGGCGCAAACGCTGTTCCGCCGGCGTGGGGGTTGACTCCGTGGGCCGGGGTTGGGGAACGGTGCGTTGGGTGGTGTCTGAGGCGTGGATGATGCGGTGATCTTGCCGTGCGGGCAGGGGAGAAGCGGTTCCCCACTGGGACCATTCTCGGCCCCAGGTGGCATCGTCCAATGCGACCCCCTGCGCATTGACTTGCGTATGGGGTGAGAGCGGTTCTGCGTCGCGGTAATCGGGAATGCCATCGCCGTCCCGGTCCACAGGGCATCCCTTGCGGTCAACTGTTGCGGAGGCCGGTGTTCCCGGGCATCGGTCGTCCGCGTCCTTCACCCCATCGCGGTCGGCATCGGTGCCCAGTGCGAGGTAGGCGGCAGGATATTGGATGCGCGGCTGCCGGTAATGGGCTCCGAGGCGGACTCCCAATCCGAGGGATGCATAGACCAGCCAATCGGGCCTTTCTGCGCGCGGATCGAGCCGGGTTTCCAGCCCTGATAGAACCCCCATCCGACCGGTGGCCATCAGGCGCCGGCCCAGAAACAGGTGCGCGCCTACTTCCACAGGCAAGGCCCAAGAGGTGGTCGCCGGTGTCCGAGACTCGAAGTTGTAATCGGGGGTAACCTCCTGGGCCTCGAAAACGGCCAAGGGAGCATCCTCTGGGCGGTCGTAGGTGAGGCCATTCGACCAACGGTGGACTTCCGTGCCATCGGCGAGCCGTTGTTCTTGGAGGAGGGTTTGGCTTACGCGCGCCCAACCGATCGAAAACCAAGGCTGTAAACGCCGAGAAGCGTGCTCAACGGGCTGGAATCGGACCAGCAGGGCATCGGACCGGTGGGCCTGCCGAAGCAATTGGAATTCGGCGGAATTGAGCGCGAGTTCTCCCACGTTGCGCTGGAATCCGAGGCCCCAGCGCTTGGCAGGGAAGTAATTGATTTGCAGGGCGGTTTGCCAAGCGCCGGCACTGCCGACCCGGTATCCGTCCTCTCGGTTGTTGGCTCCTGTGAAGCCCGTGGGGCCAGCAAAGCACTCCCATTGCAACCCACCAGGCCGGACTTCACCGGGAAGCACTGGAGTTTGGCCTCCTGCCCAACCCCAAAGGGTGGTGAGCAGAACGCCGGTCATCCAAAAGCGCACCCGGTGAAGTCCTCTGTGCCGCGAAAGGGGAACCGGGAT
>JBIKTK010000088.1:0-5472 GCA_044348125.1 Flavobacteriales bacterium
CGCTCCCTGACCCAAACAGCGGGACGCGCGGCCCGAAATGTCAACGGACGGGTCATCTTTTATGCCGACAAGGTCACAGACTCCATGGCTTCCACCATGGAGGAGACGCGCCGGCGCCGAGAAAAACAGGAGGCGTACAATGCCGCCAACGGGCTGGTGCCGACCCAAATCACGCGGAGCAAGGCCACCTTGTTCGAGCAGAGTGAGTTGATTGCGGACCGGCCCCGACACTTGGCAGCGGAACCGGGCCCGGCCTCGATGCAGCGGCCCTTGGACCACCCCACCCTCGCGGACCCCGTCATCCGAAACCTGCCGCCCGATGCCCTCCGGCGGCTTGCGGACGAAACCCGCCGGCGCATGGAAGCCGCCTCCGAGGCCCTGGACTACCTCGAGGCCGCCCGGCTCCGCGACGAGTATTTCGCACTGGAATCCCTGGTCGAATCCCCATCCTGACCCCCGCCCATGCCCCTTGGAAACCGCATCGAAGCCAGCCAATACGCCGAGGCCCCCACGGTCCCTGTGGTCGCCGTCCTGGATGACATCCGCTCTGGCAACAACGTCGGCGCCTTTTTTCGTACTGCGGATGCCTTTCGGCTCGCCGGATTGCACCTGTGTGGCTTCACCGCCCACCCGCCCCACCGGGACATCCTGAAAACGGCCCTCGGCTCCAGCGAATACGTCCCCTGGGAAGCCCACGCCGATGCCGCAGCCGCCATCGCCACCCTGCGGCAACGTGGATACCGGATCGCGGCCATCGAACAGACCCCGCACAGCATCCCCCTCACGGACTGGCACCCCGAACCCGGTGAATCTTGGGCTCTGGTCTTCGGCAATGAAGTCCGCGGCATTGCGCTGACCACGTGTGACTTGGCCGATGTGGTGTTGGAGATTCCGCAGTTTGGCGCGAAGAAAAGCCTCAACGTCAGTGTGTGCGGAGGCATCGCCCTGTGGTATGCCGCCCAGGCCCTGGGCCACTGATCCCACCGCCCCAGAGACAAAAAAAGCCCCGAAGCACAGGCTCCGGGGCTTTTTCCTTGCAGCGCTGCAATCTCAATCCATCACAAACCCAACTGGGTCCGGAAATTCCGGAACTCCAAATCCTTCGCAGCCTTCGCGCGCAACGTTCCGTCCTTCGCCAACGCCGCATCCACATGGCGCTTCACGCCCGCTGCATCGTTGAGCCTTGCGCATGCAATGGCCATGACATAGCTCGCAATGGCGCTGTCATCATTGGCGTTCTCGAGCACCGTCTTCGCACCTGCCGCATCGCCGTTGAGCAACTTCGCCAATGCCAGGTTCACGGAGTTTTCGCGGCCCATATTGCTGATGGCGGAGGTGTAGTCACCCTTCTGAATCAAGATGATGCCCTTGTTGTAGTTCACCTCAGGACCAGCACCTGCCGCTTCGTTCAACAATTTCATGGCGCCATCCAAGTCACCGTCTTGGCGTTGGAGCGCAGCCACGTTGTTCACCACCAACTTCTCACGCTTGGCAGCCAATGCTTGGTTGAAAGCCTCCTTTGCCTGGTTCATGCGGCCCATTTGGGCCAAACACCAACCCGCATTGTTCGCTCCCCGGTAATCACTCGGGAACTGACGCGCAGCTGCTTGGTACACCTGCAGCTTGCTGTTCATGTCCTCCAACAAAGTCGCTGCGTACAACAACTCCTCCACGTCCAATCGGGAGGGAGCAGACAACGCCAAATCCTTCAGTTCCGCATCGCTCCAGCCTGTTACCGAGTAGGACACCACCAACTGCGAACGGCGCAACTGGGGGAGGATCACATCGGCGATTTCCTCGTAGGTCTTGGAAATGTTGCGGATTTCCTCCTCGCGCTTGTTCTTGTCCGTGTACATTTCCAGGACGCGCAGAATCAAACTCTTGTCTTCGATGCTCGAAGCTTGCATCAGGGTCTTGAACCCATCCCAGTCCTCACCTTTGGGAACCTGCTGATACAACTCGGTGGAGGCTGGAACCTTCAGGCGGGCCATTTCCCGAGACATCGCCTGGGTGGCAGAAGCTGCGCGCTCCACCGCCAGTTCTTCGTTCAGCGTGATCTCTCCTTCCGGTGAAGCAAAAGCTTCGATGCGAACGCCGGTGATGGAAATGCTGTCCTTCTTGCTGGCCAATTGCATCAATCCCAACAACTGCAACCAGTCGGCATCGCTCAACTCTGCCTTGCGGACCTCTGACTTGTTGAGCTCGTAATTGATGGTGGCGGACTGGGTATAGTTCTTCACCCGAACGAATGCATGCTGGGCGAGAATGAAACGGTCATCCGCTTGCACCAACAAGGGCGTGGTGATGACACCGGTACCGACTGCGTAGGGTGCAAATTCTGCCGTTTTGCTGCCCTTCGAACCGCTCAGCTCGATGGCCAGCGTCGCCACATCTTCCATTCCGGGTTGGTAGGGAATCTGGGCGGTGTAGGTGAAGGACTTGCCGGCCTTGAAGGGCACAACGTCAAAGTTGCCCGCAGCGGATTCCCCTTGGAAACCTTGGGTGGTAAAGCGCGCTGATCCTCCTTCCCAAGTCAAAACGGGCGTTGCCTGGAGGACAATTTTCTTGCCGAAGTACTTGGGTGGGAACTTGCCCGTGACCTGAAGTTCCACGGTGCTTCCCCGCAAAATCAACGGTTCAGGGGTGGCCTCCAGACCCAACGTCTCGATCTCCTTCTCCATGCTCCCCAAACCAGCACAACCTGCCAAAAACAGCGTGGCTGCTGCTGTCATCACCATCGGAAAACCGATGCCCTTCAGTAACTTGTTCATTCTCTAGAAGTATGAATTTTCAAATTCGGTGCAAAATTAGGAAAGCGAAGGCATCATCCCTGCTGTACGACGCCCATGGATGAAAACTTTCGGATGCGGGCGTCTATTCGCTTGTCCGGATCCATGGCGCCCAACTTGTCTAGATGGCCCAATACCTCAACCTTCAAGCGCTTGTGCATCGCCGCCGGATCGGCGTGTGCTCCCCCCACCGGCTCTGGAATGATGCCGTCGATCAACTTCAACGAAAGCATGTCTTCCGCCGTCAACTTCAATTGTTCCGCCGCCTCCATTTTGTGGTCCCAATTGCGCCACAAGATGGACGAACACGACTCAGGAGAAATCACACTGTACCAAGTGTTCTCCAGCATCAACACCCGATCGCCGATGCCGATGCCCAAGGCTCCCCCCGAGGCACCTTCTCCCACGATGATGCAAATCACCGGAACCCGGAGCTGCATCATCTCGATGAGGTTGCGTGCGATGGCCTCCCCCTGTCCCCGCTCCTCCGCCTCCAAGCCCGGAAAAGCCCCCGGCGTATCGATGAAGGTGATGATGGGACGCTGGAACTTCTCCGCGAGCTTCATGAGCCTCAGCGCCTTTCGGTAGCCCTCCGGGTTCGCCATGCCGAAGTTGCGGTACTGCCGCATCTTCGTGTTGATGCCCTTTTGTTGGCCTACAAACATCACCGGACGGTCGTCGATGTACCCCCAACCGCCGATCATCGCCTTGTCATCCTTCACCGTCCGGTCTCCGTGTAGCTCCACGAACCGGTTGTCCGTCAGGTTCTGGATGTAACTGAGCGTGTACGGACGGTCCGGGTGGCGGCTCACCTGAACCCGCTGCCAAGGCGTCAACTGATCGTAAATGCGCTCCGTCACCTCGACAATCTTGCGCTCCAACTCCTCCACCGTGGTGCGCATGTCCACGCCCGACTGGGTTTCCAGCGCTTGCGTGGCCGCCAATTGTTCACGCAACTGACGAATGGGTTCCTCGAATTCGAGATAGGTCATGAACGACTTTTTGAAAGGCCAAATATGCGACAATCCCCCACATCTCCGGCCAGCTCCTGCTACTGCAAAAAATGTGCCACCATCGCTCGAATCGCACGCCCGCGGTGGCTCAGTGCATTTTTTTGGTGCGGGGCGAGTTCGGCGAAGGTTTGGCCTGCGGCCGACGCATCGTCCGGAAGAAAGATGGGGTCATAGCCGAACCCGCCCGCACCCCGCGGCTCGTGGGCAATGGTCCCGCTACAAACCCCCTCCACGAAACGGGCCCCGTCCGCATCACGCAGACAAATCACGGTCCGAAACCGGGCCCCACGCTGGCCCTCCGGCACACCGGCCATCGCTTCCAACAGCCGTTCCCGGTTGCGCTGGTCGTCCGCCGGCTCACCCGCATACCGCGCACTGTGCACCCCGGGCGCACCCTGCAAGGCGTCCACTTCGAGACCCGTATCATCGGCAAACACCGGAATCCCAAACCGTTCCCAAATCCAGTCCGCCTTGATGCGCGCATTCTCCTCCAAGGTCGCCCCCGTCTCCGGAATCGGCTCGTTGTAGCCCAACTGGGCCAGCGATTGAACATCGTGCACGCCCTGCAACAATTCTGCAATCTCGCGGGCTTTGTGGGGGTTGTGGGTGGCGAAGGTCCAGAGGGGCATGGGGAGTTTACAGTTTGAGTTTGAGTTTGGAGTTTGAGTTTGGAGTTTACAGTTTGAGTTGGGAGTTGGGAGTTGGTATTTCCTATTTCTTGTCTCCCGCGGCGAAGCTGCGCCATCTCCTATTTCGGTCGTTTCCATTTGCCAGACTCTGTTTGCTCCAGCGGCGCCCATTCCCAGTGGCGGGGTAGAGCGGCGGCGGGCAGGGAACCCTTCAGTGCGGCACGGGCGCGGTCCATGAGGGCACGTTGCGTGGGGAGGTCCGGGAGGGGAGCGTCGATGCGAATGGCCACTTGTGTACCGAGTTTGGCATGCGGAAGGCCAAACACCACAAAAGGGGCATCGAGGATCGGGGCGATGCAAGTCTCCACCTCGGCTGGGTGCACTTTGAGGCCGCCGGTGTTGATGACGTCGTCCAAGCGGCCCAGCCATCGGAAGGAGGCCGGGACTGGGCCCGGAATGACGGCGTCCCGGGTGGTGAGGGGAGGCAGGCCCAGGACCGCATCCTCCAGCACGAGGGCCCCGGAATCGTCGGTCGACCAGGTGACGCCGGGGAGGCAGGTGAAGGCGGGCTCGGGGTCGGGGTGGATGCGGCGCAGCGCGACGTGGCTGGCGGTTTCGGTCATTCCGAAGGAGGACCAGATTTCGACTTCGGCGGGCCAGGGTAACCCGGGGGGAGTCGCGGCGCCGCCGAGGAGGACCCGCCGGAATGCGGCGAGCCGGGGTCCGAGCGAGAGGGCCTGCATCGGCGTGAGGGCAACGAAGTCAAAGGGGGGCTCGTTGTCGGGCCATTCCGGCAGGGCGCGCGGCTCGACGAGGGTGAGGTCCCAGCCCGCCCGCCAGGCCCGGACCACCATCATCCAGCCCCCAACGAATTGGGTGGGCATGGCCAGTAGGGCCCGGAGGGGGCGGGAGGGCGGGGAGGGCAGGGAGGGCGGGGAGGGACGGCGGAGGAGGGGGGAGGCGAGGGTGCGGTCGGCGCTCGCGACGAGCCGCGCGCGGGGGTGCACGCAGGAGCTGGGGGGACCTGTGGAGCCCGAAGTC
>JBIKTK010000004.1:0-15353 GCA_044348125.1 Flavobacteriales bacterium
GGCGAGCCAGCGGGCCAAACCCCGACGCGCCTCGCCCTCCTCAGCGTGCTGCTGGGCCGTCCGCGCGGCGCTGTAGATCTCCGCACGGCCCGGGTTGGTCGCCCCCTCGAGCTCGGCAGCGGCGGCCGACTCCGCGCCCTGGAGGGCGCGCAGGTGCGCCACCACATCGCGCCGTTCGGCATCCAGGGGCTCCCGGAATTCGCGCCAGGCGATGCGCTGTTCCTCCTTCACGAACGCCTTCGCCTCCTGCGCGATGTGTTCGAGCTCGGCCGCCGTCGCAGCCCCCTCCAATTCGAGGAAGCGGCCCATCTGGCGCACACAGTCAAATTCGCGCGCCCATTCGAGTTGTTCCGGGGTTTTGTACCGCTCGTGCGACCCCGAGGTGCTGTGCCCCTGGGGCTGCGTCATCTCCTCCACGTGGACCAGCACCGGAACCTGCTCCTCCCGGCACCTCGCCACCGCCTCCTCATACGTCGCCACCAACGCCGGATAGTCCCACCCCTTCACGCGGTAGATGTACATGCCATTCGTGCCCTCGCGCAGCTCGAACCCACTGAGCGCCTCCGAAATGGACGCCTTCGTCGTCTGGTACTTCTTGGGCACACTGATGCCCCATCCGTCGTCCCACACATTCACCAACATGGGAACCTGCAGCACGCAAGCCGCATTCATCGTTTCCCAAAACGGCCCCTCTGAAGTACTGGCGTCCCCGATGGTGCCGATGGCAATCTCCCGTCCCCCCCGGGTGTGGAGGGCCTTGATTTGGGCCAAATCCGGCATCTCCCGGTACCATTTCGAGGCCTGCGCCAGCCCGAGCAGGCGCGGCATCTGTCCCCCCGTGGGGCTGATGTCCGCCGAGCTGTTGAAGCCGGCGGTTTGGTCCATCCAAGAGCCGTCGTCGTTCAGGAAGCGGGAGGCGAAGTGCCCGCCCATCTGGCGACCCCCCGCGAACGGCTCGCGCTGCGGATCCGTCTCCGCGTAGAGCGCAGCGAAGTACTGGCGCACCGTGAGCAGCCCCGTCACGAACATGAGCGTCTGGTCCCGGTAGTAACCGCTGCGCCAGTCGCCGGGCTGGATGGCCCGGGCGAGGGCGAGCTGCGCCACCTCTTTGCCATCGCCGAAGATGCCGAATTTGGCCTTGCCTCCGAGCACCTCCTTCCGGCCCAACAGCGAGGCCTCCCGGCTGATGCAGGCCCATCGGTAATCCGAGAGCAAGTCGCTGCGGAATTGTTCCTCCATGGCTACTTGCACGCCGGATTCAGCGGTTGCGCCCGCTGCGGGGTTCACGTTGCTGCGCTCATTCATGCGGCGAAGTTACGAAACCGCCGCCGCCGCATAGGCTTGTGCGATTTCGCCGGCGAGCCGTGCGTTGTGCTCGGCGAGCACTTCGTTCGCGGCCAAACTCGCCCCCCCCGTAGCCGTTCGAAGGGCGGCCAACAGGAAGGGGGTCAGGGCCTTGCCGGTTACGCCCTGCTCGGCGGCCTGCCCGAGGGCAACGGCGATGCAGGCTTCGACCGTGTCGGCATCGAGGGCCGCGTCCGCCGGGATGGGTTGGGCCACGAGCACGCCGCCTCCCAACCCCAGGCCCCAATGGGCGTGCAGGATGGCGGCAACGGCTTCTGGCCCCTCGACGCGGTGCTCGAGGGCACAACCACTCCTGGGGGTGAAGAAGGCCGGAAACTCGGAGGTTCGGTAGCCCAGCACGGGCACGCCCGCGGTCTCCAAGGCCTCCAGGGTCTTGGGCAGGTCGAGGATGGACTTCGCCCCTGCGCTGACGACGGCCACCGGGGTGCGGCCCAGCTCGGGAATGTCCGCCGAGATGTCCCAGGTGTCCGCCACACCCCGGTGGACCCCCCCGATGCCGCCGGTGGCAAAGACGGCGATGCCGGCGGCCCGCGCGCCGATCAGGGTCCCGCTGACCGTGGTCGCCCCCAAACCCCCACCGGCCAGCACCACCCCGAAGTCCCGCCGGCTCACCTTCGCCACGCCCCGCCCCACGGCCAGCTGCTCCAGCACCTCCTCCGTCACCCCGACCTGCACCCGGCCCGCCGCCACCGCGACCATCGCCGGCACCGCCCCCGAAGCCCGAACCGCCGCCTCCAACCGCCGCGCCACCCCCAAATTCTCCGGGTACGGCAACCCATGGGCGATGATCGTGGACTCCAGCGCGACCACCCCGCGGCCCGCCGCGAGCGCCTCCCGCACCTCGGCACCGACCGCTACCCAGTCGGAACCCACGGTCCCCCGGTTCTCACGCCCCATGGATGAGGGCCCAGATTTGGTCTTTCAATGCTTGGACACCCTCCCCGGTCACCGCAGAAAAGAATACGTGCGGCAAGTCCGACAACTCCTCCCCGATGGCCTCCTTCAACTCCGCATCCAAGAGGTCAGACTTCGAAATGGACAGCAGCCGGCGCTTGTCCAACAACTCCGGGTTGAACTTCTCCAACTCGCCCAGCAACGTGGCAAAGTCCTTCCGGATGTCCATGCTGTCCGCAGGCACCAGGAACAAGAGAACGGGGTTGCGCTCGATGTGCCGCAAGAAGCGCAAGCCCAATCCCTTCCCCTCCGCAGCGCCCTCGATGATTCCGGGAATGTCGGCCATCACAAAGGAGCGGCCTTCGCGGTAAGCCACCATGCCCAGGTTGGGCCGCAGGGTGGTGAAGGGATAGTCCGCGATCTCAGGTTTTGCCGCGCTGACGGCCGCCAGCAGGGTGGACTTGCCGGCATTCGGAAAGCCCACCAGCCCCACGTCGGCCAGCAATTTCAGTTCGAAGATCTTCCACTCCTCGCGCCCCTCCTCCCCCGGCTGGGCATAGCGCGGGGTCTGGTGGGTGGCGGACTTGAAGTGGTCGTTCCCCAAGCCCCCACGTCCTCCGGGGGTCACGATGACCTCCTGGCCGTCCTCCGTGATCTCACATTGGATGGCACCGGTCTCGGCGTCTTTGATGACCGTGCCCAAAGGCACCTCGATGACCTCGTCCTCCCCGTCTGCGCCGTGCATGAGGTTGCCGCGGCCCGTGTCGCCTGGGCGGGCGATGACGTGCTTGCGGTACTTCAGGTGGAGCAGGGTCCAGTGGTGCTTGCTGCCCCGCACGATGACGTGTCCCCCGCGCCCTCCATCGCCTCCATCCGGCCCGCCCTTCGCCGTGATCTTCGACCGGTGGAAGTGGGCCGAACCCGGCCCCCCATGCCCCGATCGGCAACAAATTTTTACGTAATCGACGAAGTTTTCGCTGGCCATTCTTTTCTGGTTACCCCTCAGCCAATGGCTTGCACCAGCCGTTCTGTGATTTCATCCAACGTCCCCACCCCATCGACCCCCACGTACTTGCCCTGGGCGCGGTAAAAACCGGCCACCGGTGCCGTCTCCCGGTTGTAGACATCGATTCGCTTCTGGATGACGGCCGGATCCGCGTCGTCCACGCGCCCGCTCGTCTCTGCCCGCTTGAGCAGCCGGTTCCGCAACTCTTCCTCCGGCACTTCCAGCGCCACCATGCGGTGGATCGACTCCCCGCGCCGGGTGAGCAAATCGTCCAACGCCTGCGCCTGCGTCTCCGTCCGCGGGAAGCCATCGAAGATGAACCCCTTCGCATCAGGATGCCGGTTGACCTCCCCTTCCAACATGTCGATGGTCACCGAATCGGGCACGAGTGCGCCCGAATCCATGTACGATTGCGCCAGTTTTCCCAGCGGCGTTTGCTGGGCCAAATTCGCCCGAAAAACGTCACCCGTACTCAGGTGAACCAGCTGGTATCGGTCTGTCAGGAAGGCACTTTGGGTGCCTTTCCCCGCACCGGGAGGGCCGAAGAGAACGATGTGGAGCATCGCTGGGGCGGTTTTAAAAGAAGGCGCGAGTCCCTCTGCGTGAAACGTCTGCGGACAGCCCGCAAAGATACGGCAGAAGCCCCGACGAAGGGATTGTGCGCCCTACCTTTGCCCCATGAAATACGACGTCATTGTACTGGGAAGCGGACCCGGGGGCTACGTAGCAGCCATTCGGGCCAGCCAATTGGGGCTCAAAACCGCTGTGGTGGAGAAGGAGGCTCTGGGGGGCATTTGCCTCAACTGGGGATGCATCCCCACCAAGGCCCTGCTGAAGAGTGCCAACGTTTTTTCGTACCTGCAACATGCGGCCGATTACGGCATCCAAGTGGGTGAGTCCAAGGTCGACTTCACCGGCATGGTTTCCCGCAGCCGTGGGGTGGCTGATGGCATGTCCCAAGGGGTCAAGTTCCTCATGAAGAAGAACAAGATCGACGTCATCATGGGCACCGGCACCTTGCTGCCGGGCAAGCAGTTGGATGTCGTCGCAGCCGATGGAACGCGCCAGACCCTCTCGGCGGAGCACATCTTGATTGCCACCGGGGCCCGAAGCCGGTCTCTGCCGAACATGCCGCAGGATGGAAAGCGGATCATTGGATACCGGGAGGCGATGAGTTTGGCCTCCCAACCGAAGCGCATGGTGGTGGTAGGCAGCGGTGCCATCGGGGTGGAATTTGCGTATTTCTACCAGAGCATCGGCACGGAGGTGACGATCATTGAATACCAGGACCGCATCGTTCCGGTGGAGGATGTGGAGGTGAGCAAGCAGCTCGAGCGGTCTTTCAAGAAGCTGGGCATCGATGTGCGCACGCAATCGGAGGTGCTCGGCGTGGATACGTCGGGGCCGGAAAACGTGGTGACGGTGCGGACGAAGAAGGGCGAGGAGAAGCTGGTGTGCGATGTGGTCCTGAGTGCGGCCGGGGTGGTCTCCAACTTGGAGAACATCGGGCTGGAAGCGGTGGGCATCGCCACGGACAAGGGGAAGATCCTGGTGGACGCGTACTATCAGACGAACATCCCGGGCTACTATGCCATCGGGGACTGCGTGCCGGGGCCAGCCCTGGCGCACGTGGCCAGTGCCGAGGGCATCACCTGCGTGGAGAAAATCGCGGGGCACCACCCGGAACCCATCGATTACGGCAACATCCCAGGTTGCACGTACTGCTTCCCAGAAATCGCCAGCGTAGGCATGACGGAAGAAGCTGCGAAGGCTGCCGGTTACGAAATTCGGGTGGGCAAGTTCCCCTTCAGCGCCTCGGGCAAGGCCAGCGCTTCAGGGCACAAGGACGGTTTTGTGAAGCTCATCTTCGACGCGAAGTATGGCGAACTGTTGGGGGGGCACATGATCGGTGCCAACGTGACCGAGATGGTGGCCGAGTTGGTGGCCCTGCGCAAGCTCGAAACCACCGGACACGAGCTCATCAAGACCATTCACCCCCACCCCACCTTGAGCGAGGCGGTGATGGAGGCCGCGGCCGCTGCGTACGATGAGGTCATCCACCTGTAACGGGGTGCGGGCCCTGCGGCCGCTCGCGGTCGTGTGGATGTTCTCATGGGCGGTGGCCTCGGGACTCCCGGGGTGGGCGCAACCGAGCTACCAGCCCATCGGTGCCCGCAACCTGACCCAGGTCCAGAACCTGGCGAATGCGTATGGGCTGCCCGCCTTTCTGTTCACCCCCCTCTCCGGGGTGCAGGCGTACCGCATGACCTACACGATGCCGTTTCTCGGGGAGGAAATCGTGGTGAGCGGAGCCGTGTTTGAGCCGACGGATTTGGCCTCGGATTGTGCACTTCCCGTCCACGTGTACATGCACGGGACGGTGTTTGAGCGCGACGATGTGCCGTCGTTTCTGAATGGCGAGGGGCAACTGGGGTTCTTGATGGCGTCGCTGGGGTTCACGGTGCTGATGCCGGATTATGTGGGGCTCGGCGTGGATGACCAGCACCTGCATCCCTATGTTCACGCCCAGAGCGAGGCGGATGCCGGTGTGTACATGTTGCACGCCCTGCACGCGGAGCCGGAGGCGAATCCGTCGGGCAACTTGCACGATGTGGGGCAATTGTTCCTGTCGGGTTACTCGCAGGGCGGGCACGCCGCGATGGCGCTGCACCGGGAACTGCAAGCCGGGTGGCCCCAGTATCCCGTCACGGCTTCGGCGCCTCAGTCCGGACCGTATGACATTTCGGGCACGCAGTTTCCGATGACTTTTGACGCGGAGAGCTACTCGAATCCGGCTTATTTGGCCTACGTGGCGCTGGCCTGGCAGTCGGTGTATGGCAATCTGTATGGGGCGCTCACGGACTACTTTCAGGAGCCGTACGCGTCGCAGATTCCGGGGCTTTTTGATGGCCAAACCTCAGGCAACGCGATCAACAATGCCCTGCCAGCGCTGACTTCGGACCTGGCGCAACCCGGGCTTCTCGATGCTTTGCTCGCGCCGGGGAGTCCGTTCTTGGCGGCGGCCCAGGACAACGATGTCTACGCCTGGACGCCGACGTCGCCGACGCAGTTGTACTACTGCACGGAGGATGAGCAGGTGTTCTACCCGAATGCGGAGGTGGCCCATGGGTACATGACGGCGGCCGGCGCGCCGGCGGTTTCGCTCATCGACCTCGGCGCGTTCGACCACGGAGACTGTGCGGGGCAGGCGATTTTCGGCGCGACGCTTTGGTTCACCCAGCTCGCGGAGGTCTGCCTGCCGGCGGGGGTGGCGGAGCGGCCTTCCGGCACTTGGTCCTTGGTGCCGAACCCGGCGCGGGAGCGGGTCCAGTTGGTGCCAGCCGGCGGCGCGGCCTCGACGGCTCAGCCCCGTTGGAGCCTGTGGACGTCCACCGGCCACTGCGCCGCGGAGGGGGTCGGCCACGAAATCTCCCTGGCGACTTTGGCGCCTGGGCTCTACCTGGTCCAGCTCAGCACGGGCACTCCCCTGCGGCTCATCGTGCCTTGATCCGGCACCCCCCGGCGCGCCCCTCCACCCCCACTTCCCCCCCTCGCCTTACCGCCGCACCGTGACGTGGAGGCACTGCCCCTCCGGAATCACGAGGATGCGTCCGTTCGACTGAAACCGCTCCAGAACCTTCTGGGCCGCCCGCGTGGGCAGGGAGCAGTCCGCACCCTCGTGCGGCCGGTCCATGAACGCAATGTCGAAGGATGCACCGTAACTGTGCGTGGATTCTCGGTCGATGGCGTTGTAGTTCTGACGGGTCAGCTGTTTTTGCTGTTGGGCCGTTCGGGTGAGCGAGGTGATGCGCAACCGCGTGCCCTCGGAAGGGGTGCCCTTCAATTCATCGGCGAACGCATGGCCCAGCTCCGTGAGGAAGTCGCGGGCCTCCGGCAACAACTTCGCGTGGCTGTGGCTCAAGTGCGGAATGTGGTAGCCCCGGCCGCTTTCGACGGAGACCAAACGCCCCTTCCGAGATCCGGTTGCCACATCCTGATCGGTCCGGATGAAGAAGGAATTGGGCAGGTTCCGCGCAGTGGCCCGGTGGTTGTCGTAAGGATTGTGGTCCAAGGCGACCTGGTGACGGTTGCAACTGCAGGGCTTGATCTCGGGAGCAGGTGCCATGGGCGACCCGGCCGGCTCGGGTGCCTCGGGCGTGCCGGACTCCGCGGCGGCGGCATCGGCAGCCCAGGCTTCCCAATCGGACGCAACAGCCCCCCGGCTGTCCGGGTGCGCCAAGATCACCGGGGCCACCGCGGCCGCCTCCGGGGTGGGGCTGACCCACGACACCAAGGCAAAGCCCACCCCGCCCAACCCAGCTGCGACCCAAGCAATGCGGTCCCAACGGTACTTCTTCCAATTCTGACCCCGATTCTGATTCCGATTCGCTTGCATGGACATTTTCGCAAGTTCTTACCCCAGCTCGGGCCACAGGAGGTCAGCGGGGAGTTTTTTCCACGAATGTTACGTGGAAAAGTGTGGGCGTAGGCGAAACGATTTGGCCTGAACTTCGTAAAAAACGACCATGGGAAAAGTAGGCATCGGTGCGAAGGTGGTGCATCCCTCCTTCGGCGAAGGCGTCATTTTTGGCGCAGAGGGCGATTTCTGGCGCGTGTACTTCAAGGACCGCGGTGAGAAGGAAATTGCCAAGGTTTTTACTGGGTTTGAACTGCTCGAGGGCTCCAGTTTGGAGACGCCCGAGCCCGACCTGAGCGACATCGTGACGGCGGTCACCCACGTTTTTGAGGAGTACATCGATGCGCTGCGCGGGGAACATGATCCGGTTCCGGTTGCGCTCGGCGAAAAGTGGGACGGCGGCATGATGCTCCTCCAGCCCGAGGACAAGTCCCTGAAGCCCAAGGAGGTGCCCATCGACGCATTCTTCCACAAGATTGTGATGGCCCGGGACCGCATGCGGGTTCTGGAAGCAAAAATCAACGCCCACGCGGACCTGAGCGACGCGGACAAGGTGGAACTGCAGCAGTACATCACCCGCATCTACGGGTCGTTCACGACATTCAACGTCCTGTTCAAGTACAAGGAAGACTGGTTTGTCGGGGAGAAGAAGGATTGAGGCCTGCGGGCTTAAATTGGCGGCATGACCACGTCGCCTCCATCTTCTGCTTGGACCCGTTTCCGGATGTTGCTGGGGCCGGGCATTTTGTTCGCCTCCACAGCCATCGGGGTCAGCCACCTGGTGCAGTCCACCCGGGCGGGCGCAGACTACGGCTGGGGACTGGTCGGTGCCATCGTCCTGGCAAACGTGGCGAAGTATCCCTTTTTTGAATTTGGATCCCGGTATGCTGCTGCCACGGGGACGTCCCTCATCGACGGGTTCCGGAAGATGGGCCGACCGGTGGCCTGGGCCTACTTGCTGGTCACGCTGTGCACCTGTTTCTTCGTCATGGGGGCCATCGGTTTGGTGACCGCTTCTTTCTTGGACAACCTCACCGGCATCAGTGCCGCAGTCGGACAGCCTGCCACCATTGCCGTGGCAGCAGGGATGTTCATGGGAGCGACCGCCATGCTGGTCGCAGGCAAGTTTGGTGTCTTGGATGGGGTCATCAAGGCCATCACGGCGGTGTTGTTTGTGAGTACCATCGCAGCCTTCGCTGTGGTTTGGTGGCGCACGCCACTCTCCGCTGTGCCCGCTCCCCCTGCGGACTTTGCTCCTTGGCGGGGGGCAGATTTGGCCTTCGCCATTGCCTTGATGGGCTGGATGCCTACCGCGGTTGATTTGAGCACGTGGAACAGCTTGTGGACGCTCGAACGCATTCGACAGACGAAGTACAAGCCCCCCCTGCGTCATACCTTGGCGGAGTTCAACGTGGGCTACCTGTTCTCCGCAGTGCTCGCCCTCATGTTCTGCGCCTTGGGGGCCTGGCTCATGTACTTGCCGGGGCGTGATTTCCCGGTGGCTCCCGCTGCCTTCGCAGCTGCTGTAGTCCAAATCTATACCGAAGCGGTGGGCGACTGGAGCTTCTGGTTGATGGCGGCCGCAGCATTCTCGGCCATGATCGGCACTTGCATCGCGTGTTTGGACGGGTACGCTCGGTCCCTGTCCCATTCGGTGGCCAGCCTCCGCGGCACAGCGGTCTCCGAAGGGCACATGCGGGGGGCGCTGGTGCTCATTGCGGCCGGGGCGTTCTGGCTCATTTGGCAGTTTGGAAGCGACATCCGCACGCTGGTGGACTTCGCCACGACCATGAGTTTCGTCATCGCCCCGGTCGTGGGGCTGGCAAACCTCATGCTCGTGACGCGGGCGGACTTCCCCGCCGAGGCCCGCCCACCGCGCTGGCTCATCGTCTTGGCTTGGGCGGGGTTGGTGGTGCTCACCGCACTGGGCGTGGCCCTGGTCCTGGCGGGTTGACGCGCTCTGCTCCATGGGGCGCCCAGCGTTCGCGCCAAGCCGTGGTGGGGCGCTCGAAACCGAGGTACAGCGCTGCCGATGCCAGCACAGACACCCCCACATAAAACCCCAGGGCCCCGGCCACCGAACCGGCATCGGCCCCGACGGCCGGCATCAACGTGTGCAAAACCGGCGTGAGGTGGAGCAGGTACAGCGAATAAGACACCACGCTGAAGAAGACGATGACCCGGTCTACCCAACGGAAGCCCGTTTGCTTCCAAGTGGACAAGAGGGGGAGAAAGGCCACCACAGCCAGGGACTCCCAGACAAACAGCAAGGGAGGCGATGCCCCTTTCCAATCGTTTGGGTTCACATAGAACAGCACCAACAACACAGACCCCAATACCCCTGCCGGCCAGCGCATCCGCTTCCAGAGCCCCGCCCACCGAACCTGCGCATAAGCTGCCAGTACCCCGAACATCAGCGCATCCAACCGCATCATCACCACCTTTCGAATGCCCCGATCGAAGTCCTCTGGATCCATCCCGGGGGTATATTCTGCAAAGCGCCCGATCAAAGGAACCACCAGAAACAGCAGCGCGGGCCATCCGATGGCATCCGCCCCCAAGCCACGCCACCGGGCCACTGCCCAACAGGCGAGCGGGAACAGCAGATAAAACCATTCTTCCACCGCCAAACTCCATGCCTCCGGGAAGAAATAAGGATGCGGCTGGGTGAAGTTTTGCGCAAAGGCAAAGTATGCCGGTGTGAAATGCTTGAGCGTTCCCGGTTCCAGCCCAAGGCCATAGATCACCAAAGCGGTCAGCACCAGCAGGTAATTCGGCAAGGTCCGAAACCAACGGCGCAGCAGGAACTGGCGCCAGGCTCCCCAATCCGACCGTCCCGCCGCCAAGGTTCGGATCAGAATCCCTCCGATCAAAAACCCGCTCAGCACGAAGAAAACCGAGACCCCATCGATTTTCAAGGGCATCCATGCGAGGTACGCTCCCCGTTCAGGCTTCGGTACCAGCAGCGCACCGTGGACAAATACCACGATGCCGATGGCCACCACCCGGAGCACATCCAATCCGATGATTCGGCCTTCCGGCGAAAAGGCCTGCCCCCACTGCTCCGTTCGCCGCATCACCGACCGCCTCAACTCAGCGCGCCAGGGTCACAAAGCCCTCGACCACCTTCCGCGTTCCCGTGGCCAAACTCCGCGTCTCCACGCGGTACAAGTACGTGCCGTTCGCCGCAAAATGTCCCCCAGACTTCACATCGCCCACCCAAGCCCCCTCCAGGGTGCTGCGCTGGTAGATCACCTCGCCCCAACGGTCGAACACCTGCAAGGAGAAGTCAGAGTCGTCCACGTCGATGCCCCAGAACTCCCAGGCATCGTTGAGCCCATCTTGATCCGGTGTGAACATGTTCGGGATGAACAACACGAAACTGTCATCGATGGCAACGGAGTAGGTGATGGAATCCTGACAACCCCAGTCGTTCTGAACCACCAAAGTCACCGGATACGTGCCTGCGAGGGTCGGGAACGTGAAGGACGTCTCCGGGAGGACATCCGTGCCCAAGCCCGCAAAATCCCAGCCCAACTGCGTGTAGAAGTTCCCATAGGCCGTGAACTCGATGCGCGATTCGGGCAAGGTGGCATTCCAAGGCGTTGCCACAAACTCCGCCACCGGCGGGAGGAAGGTCGTGATGGCGTCTACCGCTTCCGATGCATAAACACAGCCATCCACAGTGGTCACCGTGTGCGAAACCGTCCAGGTTCCATCCTCGATGTACGTGTGCGAAGCCCCTCCGATGGACCCCGAAGTTCCCCCGTCACCGAAAGTCCAAAGGGCCGACGCAATTTGGTCCACATTGTCGGCCAACCCCACCCAGGTCACGGTGACCGGAAAGCATCCGCCCAAGGTATCGGGCAAGAAAGCGGGGTCCACCGGCTCCGGCACCCCAATCTCCACACACCCACTGATGGCGGGCGTTTCACAGGCATCCGTCAAGACCACACAATACGAAGTCGTGAACGTCGGGAAGACAAATTGCTCCGCCAACCCCGC
This sequence comes from Flavobacteriales bacterium, assembly GCA_044348125.1. Lineage (GTDB taxonomy): Bacteria > Bacteroidota > Bacteroidia > Flavobacteriales_D > Sanyastnellaceae > CAMCYM01. Next base: position 11,688 of record JBIKTK010000004.1, read on the forward strand.
CGCCACCGCCCCGCCCGAAGCCGGTGCGCTCCAGACATACTGGTACGGTGGCAAGCCCCCGAACGCCGCCGTCACCCCGACCAGCGCGCTGTCCCCCGGACAAACCACGTCCGACGCGGACAACGTCATGGACAACGGGTCGTACAAATCCACCCAAACCTCCACCTCATTCGTTTCACAACCCGCACCATACGTGGCATAGACCGTGTACGGCGTCGGACCGTTGGGTCCCACCTGAATCGACAGCGTGCTCGCCCCTGTGCTCCAATGCCACACCGTATTTGCATCTGCGTACGCCGGAAAAGCTTGCAAAGTCGCCGTGCCATCGATGCAAATCGTCGTATCCGGTGTCGCCGTGATGCTCAACTGGTTGGGATAGGCCAAACCAAATTCCTCCGAAGTCGCACAAAAGCTGTCCTCCACCTCGACCTCGTAGGTCCCTGGCGCCAGCCCGCCCAGCACCGAAGTGCCCGAGAAATTGAGGGCGGTCGCCACCACCGCTCCCGAAGCGTCGTACACCCGGATCTGCCAAGGTCCCGCGGTTCCGTTCGGGGTCACATCCACCGTGACGGCCCCATCGTTTGCGAAGCAGGTCGGCTCCGTCGTGGTGAACGTGAAGTTGAAGGACGGACTGACCACCACCTCATCCGTCGTGCTGCAGAACGGATAGACGGCCAGGCTGGCCTCCAGGGTGTAGGTGGTGGGCACTTGCACCTCCACGGTCGGGTTGGGCAACGTCACCGAACTCAACCCCGTGGCAGGACTCCAGAGCCAGTTGACCCCTCCTGCATTCGTGCATCCCACCACGTATTCCCATGGCGTCAGCGCACCGCTGACGCAGGACACGCTGAAATCGGAGGTGACTTGGATGGTGAGGCAGCCACCGGGGTTGTTTGCGGTGAAGGTTTGGCCTGCCAAATTGCCGTAAATCGGTCCCGCCAACAACGGTGCGGCGGTACTGGCCCCATCGTACACGTAAAATTCATCGAAGAAATTCTCCGTCGTGCCCTGCAAGAAGGAAACGGTCATGTACGTGCCGTCGCCCGGCGTGTCCGGACAGTAGGTGAACGAATCGGTGGCATTTTCCCCGTAACAGTGGGTGTAGGTGCCCGAATCGTCCGAACAGGTGGCAGGTGGCAGGCCCAGGATGGTTCCCGCAAGCTGCGCTTCCCCGCAGGCCCAGAGGTCCACCCCGGCCGTCGCATTGGGCGGGGGCACCACCACAATCTCTGCGGGAAACTCCGTGACCGGATAGCCACAGGTATCGCCCACAATGAGCAGGCACTGCGAACTGCCGGGCGGTGTCACCTCCAGCGACGTTCCCGTCGATCCGTCGCACCACAGATAAGTGTAATGGCCATATCCCCCCGTCACGGTCGGCACCACCGTCCCCGTTCCTCCGGGACAAAGCAACAGGGGCTCCGCCTCGACCACAATGGGATCTGGATCATCGGCAATGAAGAATTCAAAATACGTGGTCAACCCCGCATTGTTGCATGCCGCAACGTTCAAAATCTCCAGCACCACCAGCTCTTCCGGCTCGTTCACCCCATCCAGGAAGGCCTGCAATGGATAGCTGACCGTCAGGACGTTGGGAGGGAAGAAGACCGTGTCTGGAAGCAGGGAGAAATCCACCCCATTCACCGCATCGCTTCCGGCGTAGTTGATGATGACCATCTCCTCCACCCCCAAGATGGTCTCCAAGGGCCGGGTAAACGTCAACTGCGCCGTCCCGCAACCCTCGTACAAGGTGTTCTCTTCAGGTCCGCCCACGTCGATGGTCAGGTCCACCTCGACCACCGCATTCGAGGTGAAACTGCCTTCCTCCAAAACCACAATGGACTCCAACGCACCATCCGTTCCGTCGGCGATGGCCAATTTGATGTGATAGGTTTCACCGCATTCCACCGGCCACTCCGCAGTGAACGGGACCGTGTAACCATTGATGCAAGGGTCGGTTCCGCCGGGATTGTTGATGTAGTACTGGGCGTTCGTGTTGGGATTGACCGAAGAGATGGTGATGGGCAACGATGGGTTCGAACCCGGTACCGAGGCGATGTTGACCGCACCACCCGGAAAACCTGCGGGACTGGCATAAGGTCCCGTGATGCCCGGACCGCTCAAGAAGAAGGCAAAGACGTCGTTGTACGTGGTGTTCACAAACGTCAGGTACTCATCCGAGGCGAACACATAATTGAACCGTACGGTGTCCCCTGTGGCCACGAAGTCAAACTCCAGGATGCAAACGTCATTGATGTCTTGCACCGTGAAGTTCTGGCCGATGAGCGGCGGGACACTGTTGGCGATGGTCAACAAATCCGGCTCCGCATACATCCCGGTGCAATCGATGCAAAAGTTGTTTTCCTGACAATCCGGATTTGTCGCATGGTCCGTGCTCAAAACCAGGCCCGAGGCCACCGAGAAGTCGTTCTCTCCGCCGGTCATGTAACCCAATTGCACGGCACTGCCCGTGAAGGTGATGTTGCTTGCGCTCACCCCAGAGCCGAGCAGGATGTCGTTGACATATTCCTCCAGCGTCAAACCCGTCACGATGTCCAACTGGGCCCGGCCCGGCAGGACGCCGAGGACCAGCAACAGCATGGCAGCGAGCAACTTGTACATTTTCTCCATGGATGGATGACGTTGATTTCAGGCCAAACGTTGCGCCACCTCCCCCCTCTCCATCACGGCTCCACGACTCCGTTGTCGAGCTTGACTTCGTTCATCACGACATCAAAGGACAACACGCGTGCCTTGATCCGCAGCGCAGCACCCGGCTCGGGCAGAGGTTCCGGCAAGGACAGCATGGTGATGGCCACCCCGGGAGCCAGCAGGAAGGTCTGGTCGAAGTGCTCCTGCAATACTCCTTCCACCACCACCACCTTCTCCGCGTATGCCAAATTCATGGAATCCGGGGCAGCAGAGAAATCTGCGTAAAACCGCTCCGCCGTCAAAACGGCGTCTGCCGACTGGCCGGCATAGTCTTTGTGGGGTTTGTTCCACATCCACAGAAAGACAACCGCCCCCACGGCTACAGCGACCAGGGCCAGTTTCAACAAGTTTCGCTTCATGGCTGGGCTGCGGTTGAACGGGGAAACTGGCTGGCACATTCCGTGGAATCACGGGACGTGATGCTGAACTGGACCGAATGGATGCGCCAACCCTCGGTACTTTGCATCAAGCCGAAGTGGTTCACGCCGCAATGTCCGAAGACGCCATTGAGTCGGTACGAAAACGGAGCCGTCACCGTGGCCAAATCCCCATTCACCGTGACCACGGGATCCCACATCTCCTCCTGCTGGGTGAAGCCCGTGTTCATCGCCGTCTGGAAAAACGTCCGGCCGGAGAGGTAAATGATTTTCTGCTCCCCCGCCGAATCCAATTGAACCCGGTGGACGGATGCCGTGGGCACCATGGCGCGGCTGAGCATCAGCGAATCCTTCTGCTCCATCCCTTGGAAAAGGGTTTCAATCACGCCCAGAATGTTCGCTTCCACCTGGGGGTCATTCGCCTTTGCCCCCCCTGCGTCGGCCGACTTGCCACAACCCGTTCCTACCCAACCCATCATCAGGGCCATTCCGGCCATCAAAACCCAGTGCTTGTTCTTCATGGTATCCATTCAATCGTTTGTCCTACGTTCGTTCTTTCCTCCGCGGATTTAGAACC
>JBIKTK010000089.1:0-5461 GCA_044348125.1 Flavobacteriales bacterium
TGCCTGCGGTGCTGTATCGGTAGTTTGCCAACAGGGTGGCGCGACGGCGTTTGCCCAGCGGGCCTTCCCAGAGGGCCTCGGTGCCCAGAAACCCCAATTGGAAGCTGCGCACGGGCCGGTCGGGGTTCCCGTTGCGCAACCGCAGGTCGAAGACGGCCGCGGTGGAATTCCCGAACTCGGCGGGGAAGGCACTGGTGAAGAAATCGCTGTTCGCCAGGACTTTGTTGTTGAGGATGGCCACGGGTCCCCCCACGGTGCCGGGGATGCTGAAGTGGTTGGGGTTGGGCAGGTCCACCCCTTCGACCCGCCAGAGGACGCCGAAGGGGCTGTTGCCCCGAACGACGATGTCGTTGCGGCTGTCGTCGGCGCCTTGGACGCCGGCGAAGTTGCTGGCCATCCGAGCGGGGTCGCCCCGGGAGCCGGCGTAGCGGTCGGTTTCCTCCACGGAGAAGGCCCGGGCACTGACGACCGCCATCTCGTTGAGGACGTCCCCGGGCCGGCCGGCTTCCACTTCTGCGGCGGCCAGCATCGCCGGGGCCGGCCGGAGTTCCAGCTCCAGCACCACCGGTCGGCCGGAGGTCACCACCACGCCTTCCAGCCAGCGCGTCTCGTAGCCCACAAACCGGACCTCGACCGCATGTCGCCCCACCGGAACCCCCTCCAATCGGAACTGCCCGGAAACGTCTGTGGCCACGGCCTGTCCCGCGAGGTCGGGGATGCGGACCGTCGCCCCGGGGAGCCCGGATTTGAGGTCGACGTCACGCACCCATCCTTGGATGGTGCCGGTTTGGGCTGAGAGGGTCCCGTACAGGGCGATTCCGAGGGCGAGCAAGAACCCGATTCGAAAGCGGTGCATCATGGCCGCCAAGGTAAGGTGGCGACCACCTCTTGCAACATCGCAGCGGGGGCCGCCGGCGCCACCACCGGCAAGCCCAGCCACGCCAGCACATCCTGCAGGACCTGCGGGGCTTGCGCTACCTCGACCGGCGGCGCCAGCGTCTGCTTCGACCACTTCTGGCCCAAGGGGTTCCGCAAAACGGGCACGTGCCGGTAGCGCGGCGTGGGCAGACGCAGGAGCTGTTGGAGACGGATTTGGCCTGCGGTAGCATCCAACAAATCGGCGCCCCGCACCACGTCGGTCACCCCCAGCGCTGCATCGTCCACCACACACGCCAGCGCATAGGCCCAGGGGCCGTCTGCACGCCTGAGCACGAGGTCGCCCAGGTCTTCCTGCAACCCATAACGACAAGTCCCGACCTCCCGGTCCTCCCACTGCACCACCCCCTGCCCCATCCGCAGCCGGATGGCCCGGTCGTCAGACAATCCCCGTTCCCGGCAGGTCCCCGAATACACCGTCTCTCCTGCCCGATCCGAGCGGCTGCAGTGGCAACCGTACAGCAGGTCCTGGGCACGCAACTGCGCCAAAGCCTCCTGGTACGCGCCGCGCCGCTGGCTTTGGTAGACCACCGGCCCCTCCCAGTGCAGCCCAAACCCCTCCAACGTCCTCAGGATGTCATCCGCTGCACCCGGCACCTCCCGCGGGGGGTCCAAGTCATCGATGCGCACGTGCCAGGCCCCGCCGTGCACACGTGCATCCACCCATGAGGCCACGGCCGCCACCATCGATCCGATGTGCAGGCGTCCCGTGGGGGAAGGGGCAAAACGCCCCACGTACCCGGGGCCCGTCACCAATCAGCCACGAACCAGTTTCCGGTACTTGAGCCGCTGGGGGCTGGAATCCCCCAACCGCTTCTTCCGGTTCTCCTCGTACTCGCTGTACGTCCCTTCGAACCAGTACACCTGCGAGTCCCCCTCAAAGGCGAGGATGTGCGTGCAAATCCGGTCCAAGAAGTAACGGTCGTGCGAAATCACCACCGCACAACCCGCAAACGACTGGATGCCCTCCTCAAGCGCACGCAACGTATCCACATCGATGTCGTTCGTCGGCTCGTCCAGCAGAAGCACGTTCGCCTCCGTCTTCAACGTCATCGCCAAGTGCAGACGGTTGCGCTCCCCGCCGGAAAGTACCCCGCATTTCTTCTGCTGATCTGCCCCGTTGAAGTTGAACTTAGAAACATAGGCCCGGCTGTTGAACAACTTGCCCCCGATGTCAATCTGTTCGTGCCCGCCACTGATGACCTCCCAAACCGACTTCTCCGCGTCGATGTCCTTGTGGCGCTGGTCTACGTAACCGATTTTCACCGTATCCCCGATTCGGATGCTCCCGCCATCGGGCGTTTCTTCGCCCATGATCATCCGAAACAACGTGGTCTTTCCTGCGCCGTTGGGACCGATGACCCCCACGATGCCCGCGGGCGGCAAGGAGAAGTTCAAGTCCTCGATGAGCAACCGTTCGCCGAACGCCTTCTGAAGATGCGTCGCTTCGATGACCACATTGCCCAACCGCGGGCCGTTGGGGATGGGGATGGAGAGCTTGGCGTCCTTCTCCGACGTCCCCTCTGCCAGCATTTGCTCGTAGTTGTTCACCCGGGCCTTGTTCTTTGCCCGGCGACCCTTCGGCGATTGCCGCACCCATTCCAGCTCGCGCTCGAGTTCCTTCCGCCGCTTCGATTCTTGTTTTTCTTCCAAGGCCAAACGCTTCGATTTCTGCTCCAACCAGGAAGCATAATTGCCCTCGTAAGGAATGCCTTGCCCGCGATCCAGTTCCAAAATCCAGCCTGCGACGTTGTCCAGGAAGTACCGATCGTGGGTCACACACAAGACCGTGCCCGCGTAGTTCTCGAGGTGGTGCTCCAGCCAGTCGATGGACTCCGCATCGAGGTGGTTCGTCGGTTCGTCTAGCAGCAGGACATCCGGCTGCTGCAGCAGCAAGCGGCACAGGGCCACCCGGCGGCGTTCCCCTCCCGAGAGGGTGGCGATTTTTGCGTCGTCCGGCGGGCAGCGCAGGGCGTCCATCGCTACGTTGAGCTTCGTGTCCAATTCCCATGCATCCAGCGCATCGATGCGGTCCTGAACCGCTGCCTGCCGGGTCATCAACGCATCCATCTTGTCGGGGTCGTTGAGGATTTCGTCTTCGCCGAATTTGGCATTGATTTCCTCGTACTCCCGCAGCACATCGATGATTTCCTGGGTTCCCTCCTCGACGATTTCCCGGACCGTCTTGCTCTCATCGAGCTGAGGCTCCTGGCTCAGGTAGCCCACCTTGTAACCCGGCGCCCAGGTCAAATCGCCCGTATATGCGTCGTCCAATCCGCCGATGATGCGCATCACCGTGGACTTTCCCGCGCCGTTCGCGCCGAGGATGCCAATCTTCGCCCCGTAGAAAAAACCGAGGGTGATGTCCTTCAAAATGTGCTTGCCCATCGGGGTGACTTTGTTCACCCGGTGCATGCTGAAAATGACTTTTTTGTCGTCTGCCATCGTGGTTCTGATAAGGGGAAATGCGGCGCGAAGTTACGTCAAGCGACGGGCTCCAACTCCAGCAGGGTGATCTCCGGCGGCATGCCTACTCGACCGTGAAAGCCCAGCACCCCAAATCCCCGGTTGACGTGCAGGGTTTGGCCTTCCTCAAAGTACAAGCCTCCCCATCGGCGGTAACGCAACTTACTGGGAGAGAATTTGATGCCCAACCAAGGGATCTCTACGCCCAGCTGCATCCCGTGGGTGTGTCCACTCAGGGTCAACTCCACCGGCGCCCGGCCGCCCATGACTTGTTGCTCCCAGTGGGTGGGGTCATGGCTCAACAATACCGTGCAACGGTGGTCTGCACCGCTGCCTGCCAAGGCCTGAGCCAAATCCCCGGACTGGCGAAAGCCCACGCCCCAGTTTTCCACCCCAGCGAGCACCCACTCAGCCCCGGGCTCGCCCAACAGCACGTGTTCGTTGCGCAACAACCGGAAGCCCATGGCTTCATGGATTTGGAACAACCGATCCAAGTTCGCCGAACGGTCAGCCTCGGTCATCTCCGCATAGTCACCATAATCGTGGTTGCCGAGGATGCTGAACTTCCCCAACGGGGCTTGTAAAGCTGCAAAGTGAGGGACCCAGGGGGCCGCTTCCTCGGCGAGCAGGTTGACCAGATCTCCCGTGAAGACGATGATGTCCGGCTCCAGGTCCTGAATGCGCTGCAGGGCGTCGAGCACGGGCTGGGGCGCGCCATGGAAAGAACCCAGGTGGGCGTCGGAGATTTGGACCATGCGCAAGGGCCGGTCCGCGCCCGGAAAACCGGGCAGACGCAGGCGATGACGTTCGATTCGGTAGGCATACTTTCCCCAGGTCACGCCGTGCAGGAAGCCGACGAAGGTCAAGGCCGCCGCCCCCTGGCCCAAGTAAGACAAGAAGGCACTGCGCCCGATGGGGGCTCCGTCCCCGGTCACCTGGCGCGCGCCCCACAAACCAGCCTGCCGCAGCAACTCCAGTCCCTCGAACGCTGCGAGCACCATCTTCGGCACCGATACCACAATGAAAACCGCGGCCAGGGCGGACAGCCACTCGGGATGGGTCTGCCGCCACTGGGGCCAGAGGAAGCTGTTCAGGGTGAACAGGACCCAAATGGCCACCGAAATCCCCCACCAGCCCCAGCGGAAAGATCCCCACCAAGAGGCCCCTCCCCAGGTTCGGCTCACCGAACGCCAGGCCCACCATTCCACCCACGCAACGAAGGCAGCAACGAAGAGGAAAAAGACCAGCAATCTGAGGAAGGAGGGAGTCATGTCCGAGTTACAACTGAGGGTCCAGGTTGTTCATTGCTTTTGGGGAATCCCATGGGCCCAGACGGGGGGTGCCGGCGGCGGTTGGGTCGTCCACCGGGACGGGATGTGCATCGTCCTGTGCCGCCTCCCAAACCCCCACCGAGGCCCGGACATCCAAGAACCACAGCCCATCTGGCCGTACCACCGACAACGAACGCAAGGCCGCTTGGCCCTCCAAAGCGTGCAGGTCATGTGTGGCCAGCATCACCTGCAGGTTCCGAGGAGGCGTAGCACACTGGGCCAACAATTGCAAAAATCCGCTACGGGACCGGGCGTCCAGAAACGCCGTGGGCTCGTCCAGCACCAACCAAGGCGTGCGTTGCAGGAGCGCACGCCCCAACATGACCCGTTGGGCCTGGCCGTCGCTCAATTGGCCCAAACGCTGGCTCCACCAAGAAGACTGCCCCACCCGGTCCAACATGGCGCGGTGCTCCTTTTCGTCGCCGGGCATGAGGCCCAGCACCTGCCCCACCGTCAACCCCGATGACCGAGGAGGCGTGCTGCCCACCCAGGCAATCCAGCCCGCCCGGACCGCTGGCGACAGGGCATCGATGCGCAGCCCCGCGATCGTGGCCTGGCCTGACACAGCCGGTTGCCCACCCGTCAAGGTGCGCAACAGCGTGCTCTTGCCGCTCCCGTTCGCCCCCGTCAGGACATGCAGCCCGGGTCCGCTCCAATGCGCATCGACCTGAGGCCCCACGAGGTGGCGTTTGCCGTAACCGCATTGCAAACCGATGGCATGCCAAACC
>JBIKTK010000090.1:0-5447 GCA_044348125.1 Flavobacteriales bacterium
GTCGGTCCATGGCCAGAATCCAGTCAAAATGTTCGAAATCCTCGCGCCGTACTTGTCGTGCACGCAATGCTTCAATGTTGCATCCCATTTTCCGCATGGCCGCCTGGGCACGAAGATCCGGAGCCTTTCCTGCATGGCCACCATAGGTTCCTGCCGAATCGATGGTCCAGTTTTTTCCCGCTTTCTCCGCCAAGGCCCGCAAGACACCTTCTCCCATGGGGGAACGGCAAATGTTGCCCAAGCATACCACCAAGATGCGCATCGGCCTCAATGGATGGCCAGCTTCTTCTCCAAATCGTCCAGATACCGACGGAAGTGCTTGTCCGTTTCCTGCAAGTTGGTCACGGTCCGACAGGCGTGCAAGACCGTGGCATGGTCCTTCCCACCGCAATGCAGACCGATGTTAGCGAGGGAACTCTTCGTCATCTTCTTCGAGAAGTACATCGCAATCTGGCGTGCCTGGACAATCTCCCGCTTGCGGGTCTTCGACTTGAGCAACTCGATGGGGAGATCAAAATAATCACACACAATCTTCTGGATGTAATCGATGCTGACCTCACGGGCCGTGTTCTTGACGAACTTATCGATCATCTGCTTCGCCAACTCCAAGGTGATGACCTTCTTGTTCATGCTTCCTTGGGCGATCAGGGAGATGAGAGCGCCCTGCAGTTCCCGGATGTTCGTGTTGACGCTGTAGGCCAAATACTCCACCACCTCGCGTGGCAAATCGATGCCATCTGCATACAGCATCCGGTCCAAAATCGCCATGCGGGTCTCCAAAGAAGGCACCTGTAAATCAGCGCTCAAGCCCCACTTGAATCGGCTCAGCAGGCGCTGCTCCATTCCCTGCATTTCCACTGGGGGCTTGTCTGAGGTCAGGATGATTTGTTTGCCTGTTTGGTGCAGGTGGTTGAAGATGTGAAAGAAGACATCCTGCGTTTTCTCCTTGCCGCTGAAGAACTGAACGTCATCGATGATGAGCACATCAATCATTTGATAGAAATGACTGAAGTCATTCACCGAATTGTTTCGGACGGCATCGATGAACTGGTGTGTGAATTTCTCAGAGCCCACGTACAATACCGTGAGTTCCGGTTGGCGCGATTTGATTTCAAGCCCAATGGCGTGCGCAAGGTGGGTTTTTCCCAATCCCGTTCCGCCATAAATCAACAAGGGATTGAAGGCAGTTCCACCGGGTTTGTTGGCTACGGCATACCCCGCTGAACGGGCCAAACGGTTGCAATCCCCCTCAATGAACCGGTCAAAGGCGTAGTTGGGGTTGAGATTGGAATCGACGTTCAACTTCCGCAAGCCGGGGATGACAAATGGATTCTTGATGCCTTCCAAGGCTGCCGGAGGCACCGGTACGGGCGCATTCCGGGTCTGGGGAGCTTGGGATCCGGGAAGGGTGATGGTGTAAGGAGATACCGTTCCATTGCCTGTGCGGGCCGTAGCAGCATGCTCCATGATGATGCTGTATTCGAGCCTTGCATCTGGACCGATCTCCTTGCGGATGGTTTTTTTCAACAATTGGATGTAATGCTCCTCCAACCACTCATAGAAGAACTGGGACGGGACTTGCAGGGTCAAGACCTGCTCCACCAACTTCAACGGCTTGATCGGAGAAAACCACGTTTTAAACGCTTGGGCACTGACATTGTCTTGGATGACAGCGAGGCAATTGTCCCAAACGCGAATGTGGTCCTGGATCATGGCAAAGGCAATCTGAAAGTGACTTGACGTTTACTGGTTTCATCCGCAGAGTGTCCCCCTTGAACGAGCCCGCAAGGTTCTGATAAACTCCTGAAAAAAAAAACCTGCCCAGTCTTGATTTTTGACTTTTTCCGACTTCCGAAATCGTCGCAAGTCCGCGTCCCCACTGAGGTTGTTATCGTCGGATAGGATTGTGCTTTCGTCGAAAGTTTATCCCAAGATAAGGCTCATTACCAGTTCAATTGACCCTGCCATTTGTGCGGAATGGGAGGGCAAGAGAAGCGAGCAGGCGAACGTGAGATCCTTCGTTTGGGCTCTGCGAATGTCTGCTTTTTCATGCGGGTTGGAAAAGGGTGTGGTGTACCTGCCGAGGAGTAACGGGTTCACAATGCTGAACGAAGGGCGGCGAGGTACTGCGGCCCCACCTGTTCCCATCCATAGGCGGATGCGACGTCATGCGCGCGGAGCCGTTGGTTCTTCCTTTCCACCGGATCCAAGGCCAGCCAGTCTCGGAAAAGCTGTACGCAATCCTCGGGAGCCTCCCAAGTCGGGAATCCGGGGGCGATTTCCGTGCCTGCAGTCCCTGGGGCAAGCCAAGGAACCACACCGCAATACATCCCCTCCAAGGCGCTGATTCCAAAGTTCTCTTGCCGCGGGGCGTGGAGCAAAAGTTGGGATCGGCACAACCACTGCGCATAGGTACCGCGGTCTTCGGTTCCCCCCCATTGGAGCCATCGACTGGGCCAGCGGTTCAAGGCCTGTTCAAACACCGCGGGCACGCGGCGAAATTGTGCTCCCACGACTACGCAGCGAAAGTCGAAGCCCTGCGCATCAAGTGCTTCGACAGCGCCAAAAAAGCGGTCGGGCCCCTTGTCCCACTCCCAACGGTGGTTCCACAACAGGGTTGGGATGTCATGATCCTCCGCCCAATCCTCGGTCCTGTGGGCATCGAGTGACGCAAGGTCGATGCCCACAGGGAGCACCCGCGAACGGGACCGGATGCCATCCAGTTCCCAACTCGGATGCGGTTTGGGTAGGGCATGAAACAGAGATGGAACGGCTTCGAGAAAAGCTTCCCTGTGGTGGTTCGAGTTGAAGAGGATGAGGTCAGCAGCACATGCAGAACTCCAATTGATGTAGCCGTAAGCTGTCCGGCGTTCAGAATCCGCATCGGGATCGGTGTGAGACCAAGGATAGGTCAGTTGGTTCTCGTGGAAAAACACAGCGACGGGAATCTGCCGCCAATGGGCAGGAAGCAACCCCCGGAATTGTGCAACATCCAGGAGGTCGGTGGCCACGACCCAATCCGGTAGCTCAGCACCCATTTCCCGTGTGCGTTGTGCAAAAAACGCTGCGGCACCGTGCATCCGCCATTTCCAGTTGCGATCGGGGAGTGTCCAAAGTTCCAACTCGATTTCATTTCCCGCATCAGCCCAGCCCTTCCATCCCGCGCTCCAAGCCCGGTGGGAACCGCCATGAAAGGCATCCAGCAACAGAATTTTCATCCCCAAATCCAGTTTTGAAACCTTGTCCAAAGGTTGTTCCGGGGAAGTTCGGGCAAAGGGGGCGAACCCGCATCCACCCAGGCAGAATACCACGCATCCCCAATCGTTCCCGCGGCCGCCTGCGCTTGCGCAGGGATTTGGCCTGCCAGTGCGCCGTGAAATGCAGCACAAAACGCCGGAGAATGCATCCGCTGCTGCAAGCGGCCGGTTTCCACGTACGCAAACTTGGCGGACTCGCCCGTGGCCCGGGTGGCTTCGCGCTCGGCCTCAAACACCCGGTTCACCTGGTTGTGGCTGTGGGCTAGGATGGTCCAAACCCGTTGTTCCCAGTCCGACTCGTATTGCGCCCTGCGACCCGGTGCTAGCCCAAATCCCCTGGGCCCAAATTGCGCCGGCACCTGGGATTCCCAGAGCCCGTGGATACCGGTTTGGCCTGTTTTCTGGCCATTGTAATTCGACGTGGTATGCAAGGGTACATGGAGGTCCCCGAGATAATGCCCCAAGTCGGCCGCATGTCGTAAAATCCGAGGGGTCTCTTGGGCTGCGAAAGCTTCAACCAGCGATCGGTACGTCCACAGGATGCTCCATGGGGCGATGCCGTGCGCCCGAAGCTCCTCTTCCCCCCAACGTTCACATGCTGCCCGCCAGGAGCGGGGGAGCACCACCGCCGCGGAATCGAAGTTGGCGCCGTAACGGTCCAAATCGATGTAATGCTTCTCCGATTCGCCAATGACCGCATGTTTTCGTTGGTCCGCATCCGTCGCGTGTTGAACCAACCAATCCCCATGGTATTTGAAAAAGGCGAACAGGGGAGGGGGGAGCGACTGGATGGCGTCTCCCTGGATGGTTCGGTGGGGCGCAAATCCCCACCCAAGGCAACATACCGCTGCCCCGAGCCAACGCATGGCGATGTCAAATCTGCCCCGGCGCGCGATTTTGATTCCGCGCCACGTCACCCACTGCCACTTCCCCTTGCTCATGGGCAGGCAATTTCACCAAGAATCCGTCCCGTAGGATAGGAATCGTCGTCAATTGATTGGGCGTAAGGCAGTACTTCACATCTGCATTCAAATGGAGCTTCCGCAGACGCCGGCGGTGGGAGGATGCACGCAAGAAGGCGAACATGTTGTCCCGGGCAGAACGGTAAATAAACTTTCCCGCGACGGTGCTGTCCTCCTCAGCGCGAAACCAGCCCGAAGTGATCAGTCGATCCGCAATCGCCCCCCCACAAATCGTATCCTCCAGATTGAACTTGTCCTTCCATCCCGACCCCAGCAACAAGACATCCCTGCGCTGCGCAATCAGCCACTGGCACAAGGCCTCCAGGTTGAGCAAAGATCCGATGACCACCGTCTGCTTGTTGCGGGCCAAATGAATCGCCTTGGTGCCGTTGGTCGTGGTCATGACCACGGTTGTGCCCTGCAATGCGGCCGCCCGTTCCAAATACCCCAGCGGGCTATTCCCCAGTTCGAAACCTTCCACCACCATGCCATTTCGCTCAGCAGCAGCAAAATAGCCCTGGGCTTGGTAGGCTTTTGCCTCCTCCACAGTGGCCACCGGCAAAATCCGGCCCACCCCGTGCTCCAAGGCCGCACAGATGGCTGAGGTCGCCCGCAGCACATCGATGACCACCACCAACTCAAAGTCCTTCTCGTACAGATGAAAATCGGCGGGTGAGAAGCAAAGTTCAACCCGGTTCATCATCCTTTTTTGGGCAAAAAACCAGGTTTCACCACCTCTGCTGCCAGGTTCTTCTGTCGGACCTGGATACCGACCTGGTTCCCCAGTCCAGCATGCGCTGCATCCACATACCCCATGGCAATGCCATAGCCCAGGGTGGGGGACATGGTGCCACTGGTCACCCGTCCGATGACGGTTCCGGTCTCATCTACGATGGGATAGCCCTGCCGTGGAATCCCGCGTTCCAGCATTTTGAAACCCCGCAACACCTGAGGAGAACCGTTTGCCTTCTCCGCTTCGAAACGTTCCCGATCGATGAATTCCTTGTTGAAACGCGTGATCCAGCCCAATCCAGCCGCAATGGGGGAGGTGGTATCATCGATGTCGTTCCCATACAAGCAGAACCCCGCCTCCAACCGGAGGGTGTCGCGTGCGCCCAACCCACAAGGCGGAATGTCCAACGCCAGCAGGGCGTTCCAAACCCGCTCAGCTGCCTCCGCAGGCACGTACAATTCCAGACCTCCGGCGCCCGTATAGCCTGTTGCGGAG
>JBIKTK010000091.1:0-5379 GCA_044348125.1 Flavobacteriales bacterium
CCCGGAAGATGCTTACTATCTAATCCAGGCGGGTCACGAACGATTCCTCCAACACATGACCCACCGCCGCAGCCGGGGCAACTTGCTCGCGGATGCTGCCGAGGGCCAATTCCCCTACGCGGCCATTCTGGGCTGTATCGACTCCCGGGTCCCCGTAGAAGAGGTCTTCGACGCGGCATTTGGGGACATGTTTGTGGTTCGTTTGGCCGGCAACACCGTGAACCCCGATGTGCTGGGAAGTCTGGAATACGCCTGCAAGTACGCGGGTTCCAAGCTTATTTTGGTGCTGGGGCATACCCTCTGTGGTGCCGTTCGAGGCGCATGGATGGGGCTGCAAGATGGCAACATCACCGGCTTGCTGGCCCACATCGAGCCTGCCGTGGAAGCGACCCGCCGAGCAGAAGGTCCTGAACCCACGGACGAACACATCAACCACTGCGTGGAACGCAACGTGCAGGTAGTCTGTGAACGCATTCGGCAAGAAAGCGAAACCCTCCGGGACATGGAAGCCCGGAACGAAATCGCCATTGTCGGTGCTGTGTATGACGTGGCCACGGGCCGGGTCGATTTCAGTGTGGTACCCCGTCAAGAAGCTGCAGCCCAATGACGGTCCTCGCTGCCTTCCGCCGCTTCCAGTGGGCATTCGCCTGGAGCATCCTGGTACTGTTTGGGGCCGCTGGATGCTGCCTTTCGTGGATGCCGCGCAACCTGCGTGCGGTGGAGGTCAGCAACGTCCTCGAGCCCACCGGCGGGAATTCCGGATGGGAGGAGGTCGCGGAGGCTGCCGGCTCGGTGGCCCCGATGTTGTTTTCGAACGCGCCCGAACCGGGCGAATGGCGCGCAGCCCCTACCGTTCCGACCTCCCCAGCGGGTGAGGAAACCGATCCCAGCAGCAGCAGCAACCCGCTGATGGAAGAGGAGGAACTCAAGGCCCGGATGGCCTGTCCGGTGCGCCCTGCAGGGTCCTTCGACCTGCACGCTTCCCTGCCTCCCGACCCCTACCAGTGGGCGGCCTGGGGCTCTCCTTGCCTGCGGCAAACGTCGGAGCCCCCGGAGCGGCTCCTTCACTGAGGACCGATGCCGCCGGTGGCGGCCCTCCTCCCCCTGGCCCCTCCTTTCCTTTTCCAGCCCGCCCAAGACCGGTCATGTCCCGGGCGTTTCTGGACCAACCTTTTTTGATTGCAATCATGAATTTTACCCACTTGAAGCGGGACTTTCCCGCCTCGGTTGTCGTATTTCTCGTGGCGCTTCCGCTGTGCCTGGGCATCGCCTTGGCTTCGGGCGCGCCGCCGCTGGCCGGGGTTCTGGCCGGCATCATCGGTGGCATCGTGGTCGGATTCCTGAGCGGTTCGCCGCTCGGGGTATCAGGGCCGGCGGCCGGTCTCGCCGTCATCGTGCTCAACGGCATCCAGTCCCTTCCCAGTTACGAGGCCTTCCTGCTGGCGGTCGTTTTTGCCGGGGTCCTGCAGGTTCTGCTGGGCATCTTGCGCGCCGGGGTGATCGGGTTGTACTTCCCTTCCTCGGTGATCCAGGGCATGCTCGCTGCGATCGGGGTCATCATCATCCTGAAACAGATTCCGCATGCCTTCGGGTACGACGCCATTCCGGAGGGGGATTTGAACTTCGTGCAGCGGGATGGGGAGAACACCCTGTCGGAGTTGGGGAACATGCTCTCCCGCATCGAGCCCCTGGCCGTGCTCATCTCGGGGGTCTCCCTCGCAATCTTGGTGCTGTGGGAGCAGCCCTGGACCAAGCGGCAGGCCTGGGGCAAGCTCGTGCCCGGGTCGCTGGTGGTGGTCGTGGTGGGTGCCGTGCTCGGTGTGGCAGGATCTGCCGTGCTCCCCGCGATGGGTGCCGATCACTTCGTCCGGTTGCCGGTGCTGGAGAACCTAGGAGCCGTGGGCGATATGTTGACCCTGCCCGACTGGTCGCAGTGGCGGGAGGGGCGGGTTTGGTCTATCGCCCTGACCCTGGCCATCGTGGCCTCGCTGGAGACCCTGTTGTCGGTCGAAGCCACGGACAAGATGGACCCCCACGGCCGCATCACCCCGACGAACCGCGAACTCCTGGCGCAGGGGGCGGGCAACATCCTGTCAGGGGCCATCGGGGGCCTGCCGCTGACGCAGGTCATCGTCCGCAGCTCTGCGAATGTGCAGAGTGGAGGCCAAACCCGTTCCAGCACGATCCTCCACGGGGTCTTCTTGCTCGTTTCGGTGCTCTTCGCGGCCCGCATCATCAACTGGATTCCGCTCGCGAGTCTCGCGGCTGTGCTCATGCTCGTGGGGTACAAATTGGCCCGGCCCATGCTCTTTGCCCAAATGGCGCGGAAGGGCTCCCGTCAGTTCATCCCGTTCGTCGTCACGGTGGTGGCCATCGTGTTCACGGACTTGCTCGTGGGCATCGGCATCGGGCTGGGAACGGCCATCGTCGCCATCTTGCTCGATCACTACAACCGGCCTTTCGTCCATTATACGGTGGATCGGGCATCCCGCACGTGCCACCTGTCGCTCTCTGAGGACGTCACGTTCCTGCACAAGGCCGGCATCCGGGCGGCGCTGGCCGCGGTCCCGCCAGGGGGCAAGGTGGTCATCGACGCCAGTGCCACCCTCCGAATGGACCCGGACGTCGCGGACATCCTGGAGGACTTCGCGCGCCGTTCCTCGGAGGATGGCATCCTGCTCGAGTACAAGGCGCCCCAGCCGACGTCCGCCGGGTTGCCCCTCAAGGCCTTCAAGGACCAAATGGCCCAACTCCGTGCGAAGTAACCCCCGCAGCACGGGCCCGTTGGGTGCCGATTGGGGATAACTTTTGCGGGGTTCGTAAATAGGTTACGGGCTCGTGGACTGACCTTCCGGATTCAAAGCGGATTCCATGAAGTTGCTCCACACCGCCGACCTGCACATCGGCAAACGCCTCCACCAGATAGACCTCGTCGAGGACCATCGGATGTTCTTTGCCTGGCTGGTGGAGTTCATCCGGACGGAGGGGGTGGAGGCGGTGCTGGTGAGTGGGGATGTTTTTGATTTGGCCCATCCCTCTGCGGAGGCACGCCAAACCTATTATCAACTGCTCGCGGCGCTTTGCCGGATGCGGGTGCAGGTCATCCTGACCGGGGGGAACCACGATTCGCCCGGGATGCTCCACGCGCCGCAGGAGCTGCTTTCGATGCTGGACATCCGGGTGGTCGGGAGTTTGCCGGAACGGTGGGAGGAGGTGGTGGTGCCGTTGGGGCGGCACGGGGCGGTGGGGACGCCGTCTTGGGTGGTGGCGGCGGTTCCGTTTCTGCGGGATTCCGACTGGGTCGGGCTGGCGGCGGGTCAATCCACGGAGGACCGGCTGGCCCTGATCCGGGAGGGGGTTCGGTCGGTTTACCGCGGGCTCGGGGAACAGGTCGCAGCGGCGTACCCCGGGATTCCGGCCATCGCCATGGGGCACCTCTTTGCCCAGGGATCCCAGGGGAGTGACAGCGAGCGGGAAATCCAGGTCGGCAACTTGGCCGGAATCGAAGCCACCGCCTTCGGTCCCCACTGGGATTATGTCGCCCTGGGGCACATCCACCGTCCCCAGCAAGTCGGGAGTGACCAGGTCCGGTACAGCGGCTCTCCCCTGCCGCTCTCGTTCAGCGAGCACGAAGATCCCAAACAGGTGCTCGTCCTCGAAGCGGATGCCGGGGGCCGCGTCCATGCGGTGTCCCATGCCGTGCCGGTCTTCCGCAGGCTCCTTCGCATCGAGGGGGACCTCCCCCAACTGCAGCACCACTTGGCCCACCTGCCTCCACCGGGCCCCCTCCCCTCGCTCATCGAGCTCACCTGGCTGACCCAGTCGGACGCGCCTGGGGAAGATTTGGCCTTTGAAAACATGATTCGGGAATTCAATGACCAGCGGCAAGACGCACGCATCGTGAAGAGTTTCATCCGCCGGGAGGGGATTCGTCTTCCCGCATCGCATTTCCTACCCAACGCAGAGGTAGACCGCCTGCAGCCGAGTGAGGTGTTGCAAGCCCTCTTCGAATCCCAGTCCATCCCCGCAGACGAACAATCCGAATTGCGGGCTGCCTTCCAGATGCTGCTCGATGCCCTTCAACAAGAACAGACCGGCCCCCAAGTTGCTGACCAACCATGAAACTGCTTCGCATCCAACTCAAAAACATCAATGCGTTCGCTGGGGAGCATGTGGTGGATTTCACAGCCGCTCCACTCGACCGGGCCGGTTTGTTTGCCATCACCGGCCCCACCGGTGCGGGCAAGTCTACCTTACTGGATGCCGTATGTCTGGGACTTTATGGCCGCATTCCCCGGCTCAACCGGGCGATCACCCGCGCAGTTGTGGAAGAATCGGGGGCGGTCTTGACACGGGGTGAACGGGAAGCCCGTGTGGTGGTGACTTACCGTGTGCCGGCAGGAACGTTTGAATCCGAGTGGCAGATTCAATTCAACCGCAATGGCAAGCTCGCCGACCATGTCATGCGACTTTTTGAAGTAGGTAAAGGCGATTTGGGCATCGGCAAGTCGGATGTTCCTGGGGCGAATGCCCAGCGTATCGGCTTGGATTACGAACAGTTCTCCCGTTCCATCCTCCTGGCGCAGGGGGACTTTGCTCGCTTGCTGCAGTCGCCCGTGGAAGAACGTGCGAGGCTCCTCGAAAAAATCACAGGAACCTCCATTTACCGCCGGCTGGGGCGGATGGCTTTCGAACAGGCCCGGGAGATTTCGAAGCGGTCAGAGGCCTACCAACACCAACTGGACGCCCTGTCCTCGGGATTGCTCACGCCGGAAGCCCAGGTCCAGCTGGAGGTGCAGGCGGAGGCAACCCGCATGGCCCGCCAGGACGCGGAATCCCAACGCGCAGCCCTGACTGCCCACCTCAACGCGCGCAAGCAACTCCAATCCCTGACCCAAGAGTTGGAGGACAATACATCCCAGCAAACTGACCTCGGGCACCGAATCGATTCATTTGAGGAAACCTCAGGGCACCGACTGCGCGACCACGAAGCCCTGGCGCCCGTTCGAACCTCCCTCGAACGCCTTCGGACCCAATCTCAGGCGATTCGGTTGGGTGCGAACCAGCTCCGGGAATTGGCCGAAGAACAGTCCCAGTTACAAACCCGCAGGGATGACCTCGTAGCCCAAGCCCATGCTTGGCTCCAACACACCCCCAGCGTTTCCCTGACCCTCTCCGAACTGCACAGGGCCATACTAGACTTGGGAACGCAATGGAAAAAGTGGGTACAGGAGCATGGTGAGGTCAGCAAGGAAGTGGAACATGGTGAGGCGGTCCTGCGGGAGGAAATGGGCACCGCTTCAACTTGGGACCCACAGGCTTGGGAAGACCGACTCGCCCAGCTTCAACAAGCCAATGCGAACCTAGCGGCCCATTGGA
>JBIKTK010000092.1:0-5335 GCA_044348125.1 Flavobacteriales bacterium
TCCCCGCAATCTTTTGCCACACTTTTTTTTGAAGCCCCATCCCCCGAAGGAAACGCGCCTCCCTTCGAAAGCGGCTGCAAAGATACATACCGCAAAGCGTCGGGTTGCAAGGATTTGAACGGAAACTTTTTGAAAAGTTTTGGCTCGGGGTGGATGGGTTTGGCCTTCAGCAGATTAACCGATCAAGAAACGTCACAGCCACCGCAAAATGGCGGCGATCCAACGCCTTTTCCGGGGGGTAAAGGGGGGGTGCAGCCACTCCGATGCGCCTGGGAAGAGCTGTTGATAGACCGCACGTTCGTGGGTGAAGGCCAGGAAACCGTAGATGCCATGGCCCGTGCCCACGCCGCTGAGGCCCCAGCCGCCGAAGGGCAAACCGGTGCTGGCCACATGAACCACGGCGTGGTTGATGCCGACGGTTCCACTGCGGGTGCCGTCGAGCAGGCGGCGGATGTTCCGGCGCGAACGGCTGAACAGGTAGAGGGCGAGGGGGTTGGGGAGGGTCCGAAGGTGGGCCGTGAGCGCATCGAGATCGGAGAACCGGAGGACCGGCAGGACCGGGCCGAAGATTTCGTCTTCGAGCAGCCGGACGCCTGGGGGGAGGTCCGTCAGGACGGTGGGCGGGATGAAGCAGGCGTCCGGGTCGGCCGGTCCGCCTTCCACCACGCGGGCGCCAGCGGCAACGGCTTCTTCAATGGCGCCCGCGATGCGCCGCGCGTGGTGCGGGGCGACGATCCGCGGGTAATCCACCGAACCCTCCGGACCCGCTGGGTGCAGGGCCCGCATCTCTTCGACCAGGGCTGACAGGAACCGGTCGGCCACCGCCTCGTGCACGTACACATGGTCTGGGGCGACACAGATTTGGCCTGCATTGGTCAGCTTTGCCCAGGCCAAACGCCTCGCACAACGACGGATGTCCGCGGTTTCGTCCACCACGACCGGCGACTTGCCCCCCAACTCCAGGGTCACACTGCAGGGGTGCTTCGCCGCGGCCGCCATCACCAGCTTGCCCACGGCCGGCGAGCCGGTGAAATAGATGTGGTCGAAGGGAAGCTCCAGCAAGGCCTGGGACACCTCAATCCCACCGCAACGGATCTGGACTTCCTTGGGGTCGCAGGCCGCGTGGACAATTTCCTCCAGCACCCGGGCCGTGTTCGGCGTCCATTCGGAGGGCTTGAGAACGGCTGCGCAACCAGCGGCGATGGCAGAGACCAAGGGACGAAAGAGCAGCTGCATCGGGTAATTCCAGGGCGCCACGATGAGCACGACCCCCTTCCCCTCCCGCCGCACCCAGCTGGACGCACCCAGACCCGCCAATCCCACCGGCACCCGCCGGGGCTGCATCCAGGCCCGCAGGTTCCGCTTTGCCTCCGCGATCTCCGACTTCAGCACGTACATTTCCGTGAGGTCAAACTCCTCAGCCGGTTTCCGAAAATCCCGAGCCACCGCGGCCACCAAGTCCGGTCGGCGGCGCAACACCTCAGCGTAAAGCCGGTCCAAACGCCGGATGCGGTCTCGGGCCCCAGCGCCACGCAGTTGTTCCGCACCTTCTTTCAACGCCGACCAAGGGATGGGTTCCATGTTGCTTCCTGTTTCGTCCATTTGCAGCCCGAAAGTTCAGGCATCTGCCCCACAAATTTGGCGAACTTTGCGCCATGCAGTCGATTTGGGATGAAAGGTATGCCGCCCACGAGACGGTTTATGGCAGGGACATGAATGTGTTTTTGCGTTCCGTGTTGTCGAAGTTGCCGCCGGGGAAGCTGTTGCTTCCTTGCGAAGGCGAGGGGCGCAACGCAGTGGCGGCGGCCCGCCTGGGCTGGGAAGTGGACGCATTCGATGGGAGTGCCGTGGGCGTGGAGAAGACCCTGCGGGCCGCGGAGGAATCGGGCTTGCGGGCGGGCGTGCGGGCGGCCGTGCAGTGCGTGCAGGCAGACGCCCTCGCCTACCCCGTCCGGGCGGGACATTATGATGTGGTGGCCCTGGTTTACGCCCACCTGCCCCCAGCGGACCGGGCGGATTTCCACCGGCGGATGGCCAGCGGGCTCAGGCCCGGGGGAACCTTGGTGCTGGAGGGATTTGGTTCCGGCCAGCTGGCCTTCTCCTCGGGCGGACCCCGCGACCTCGCCATGCTGTTTACCGAGGCGATGCTGCGGGCCGACTTTGACGGACTGCAGGTCGAGCAGTGTACCACCGAGGAGGTGGTGCTGGACGAAGGACCTTTTCACCAAGGACGCGCCCAAGTTTTGCGGTTCGTGGGGCACGCCCTGCTCCTCCTTGCCATCCTGTTCTCCCCCTTCGTCCCGGGCAACGCCCAGCCCGATTCGCCCAAACTGAGTCCCGCCGAAGAAAATGCCCTGCGGCAGCCCATCGCCCTGCCCTTGCCCACCGATTCCGTTCGCTGGGCCCACCGCGGCAAGCTCGACATCCAGTTCAGCCAGGCCCACTTCGACCAATGGGCCGCCGGCGGGCAGAGCAACCTGTCCCTCCTTACCAAAATCGACCACTACTGGGAATACGACCGAGGCCGCAACGGCTGGGACAGCGAAGTGCATGCCGCCTTCGGTCTCCAAAACCGGCCCGACGAATCCGTCCTGCTCAAGACGGACGACCGGATCGAAGTCAGCAGCAAATGGGGCCACCGGGCCACCACGAACGGCTACGTGACCGTCCTTGGAAACTTCCGCTCTCAGTTTGCCCCGGGCTACCCCCTGGTCAACGGCGTGCCCAACCGCGCCGTCCTCCAGTCCCGTTGGATGGCCCCGGGCTATGGGGTTCTGGCGGCCGGCATGGACTACAAAGACACCCCGCGGCAACTGACCGTTTTCCTCGCCCCGCTGACCTACAAGACCACCTGGGTACTGGACTCCACCCTTTCCGCCGCCGGGGCCTTTGGGGTCACCCCGGGCGCCCGATCCCGCCACGAAGTCGGGGGCTACATGCGCATGGCGTGGACCACGCCCGTGTGGAAGAACCTGCAGTACAGCACCCGTTTGGACCTGTTTTCCAACTACTTACAGACCCCAGAGAACATCGACATCTTCTCCGACCATACCCTGACCATGAAGGTGAACGATTTCCTGTCGACCACGCTCAATGCCACCTTCTTGTACGACCACGATGTCGCGCTCAAAAAGGGTGAGCCTGTGTTGGGGCCTGAAGGCCAAACCCTCGACCCCCGCATGGGCCCGGGCCTGCAGTTTCGGGAGGTCCTTTCGGTGGGATTCTCCTTGGCGCTGTAACCGGATGCTTATTTTTGGGGCATGAAAGCATTCGTTTTTCCGGGCCAAGGCGCCCAGTTTCCGGGCATGGCCCGCGACCTGTTTGAGGCCTCGGCCCGGGTTCGGGACCGGTTCCAAGAAGCCGCCGAGGTCCTGGGGTTTGACATTGCGTCCACGATGTTTGAGGGGACCGAGGAGGCGCTGCGGGAAACCCGGGTCACCCAACCTGCGATTTTCCTCCATTCGGTCCTGCTGGCAGAGGCCCTCGGGGACGCCTTCCAACCCGATGTGGTGGCCGGACACAGCCTCGGCGAGTTCTCGGCACTCGTCGCGGCCGGTGCGCTCGAATTCCGGGACGGCCTGCGCCTCGTTTCCGAGCGCGCCCTGGCGATGCAGGCAGCGTGTGAGGCGGTGCCCAGCACCATGGCCGCTGTCTTGGGACTGGAGGACGATGTGGTGGAACGCATTTGCGCCGAGACCCCCGGCATCGTGGTGCCCGCGAATTACAACTGTCCCGGTCAACTCGTGATCTCGGGCGAAATCCCCGCCGTGGAGGCCGCCTGTGCCGCTTTGACAGCCGCCGGCGCAAGGCGCGCCCTGATGCTCTCGGTGGGGGGCGCCTTCCACTCCCCTCTCATGGAACCCGCGCGCGAACGGCTGGCCCGCGCCATCGACGCCACCCCCTTCCTCGCCCCCCGGTGCCCCATCGTTCAGAACACCACCGCGCGCGCTACTTCCGATCCGGATACCATCCGCCGGGAACTCATCGCCCAGCTGACCGCACCGGTTCGTTGGACGCAATCCATGCAAACCATGCTCGACAGCGGCGTGCGCGAAGTCATCGAAGTGGGCCCCGGCACCGTGCTCCAAGGGCTGTTCAAGAAGCTGGACCGCACCTTGCCCTGTTCCAGCGCCAGCCCCACCCCCATCCCTAGCTGACCCCCGGGCTGACCCCCGGGCTTCGTTGGGCCTTGCTTTTGGGCCAAAAAAAAGACCGGGGCTTCCCGGTCTTTTTTTATTTCTTATTTCAACCCTTCACCCGCGTTCCGAAGACAAAGCCGAGAAGAGCACCTGCGTCTCATTCTCTGCCGCCAGCAACGCTTGCTTCAGGACTGCATTCTCTCCACGCAACTCATCCACGCGTCGCTGCGCCCGGGCCAATTCTGTCTTCAAGCGCATGAATTCGTGCAATGCTGCCACCCGCTCTTGACGGGCGACTTCCAATTGAATGAGCAATTCCTCCATGCCCCAAAGATGTGCCCCATCCCCGACAATCCCCACCCAACCCAGCCGATACTTACCAACGAAAAAACGTTGATTTCAACCAACCGCCCCCTTCCGTCCCTTGGAGCGGCGTGAAACGGCGGCCCATGCCATCAGGACGAGCGCACTCACCACCGCCAGCCATGCATTCGCTGCGAAGAGATGGGGGATTTGGCCTACATCCCCGCCAAACCGCTCACCGCTCACCACCGCCCCCAGGCCGATGCCCACTTCCAGCGCCATCAACATCGTGCCCAGCGCCAACGCCACCTTGCCCGGTGAGGCCAAATCCGCCGTCCAAGCGAAGATGGTCGGCATGTTGATGCCCACCGAGGCACCGTAAACCACCCCGGCCAGCACCGCCTCCCCCGGGGTGTCCGCCCACGCGAGCAGGGCCATGCCCAGGGCCAGCAACCACGCGCCCGCCACCAACAGGGGCACCCGCCCATGCCGATCGGATGCCTTGCCGGCCACGAAACGGATGGCCACCGAGGCCAAGACCACGGTCGCATTGAAGGTGCCCTTGTACTGAAAACCCAAGGCGCCCACGAAATCTGGGCTCAGGGTCAAGAATGTCCCGAAGCTGATGGCCGGTGCGAGCAGCGCCAGGGACGACGGCCAAGCCGCCCAATCCACAACGGGGCCCCGCAAGACATTCAAATCGCCCCACTGCACCGGCCGCGCCCCGGGCAACGACTCCGGCAACCGGCACGTCATCCACAACGACGCCCACCCCAACCCCGACGACACCAGAAACATCGCGTGGTACCCCCATTCCACCGCGAGCACACTCCCCAAAGCCGGCCCCGCCGCCATCCCGATGTTCCCAGCCACCCCCAACAACCCCAGCGCCT
>JBIKTK010000093.1:0-5326 GCA_044348125.1 Flavobacteriales bacterium
CCTCCGACGGGTTCACCGCCACCCACAACGTGTCCCCCTCCCACACCGACCTGCCCACCCACAAACCGTCCACCCCCGCCTCCACCGGCTCCCACACCTCCCAGTCGACGCGCCCGCAGGGCCCACAATCGGCCCGCCAACGCAGGGCCTCCTGCAACCAGCGGTACGACGACGCCCCCCCATCGAGCCGCCCAAACAAGTTCGCCCGGGTCTCCACATCCCCCTGTTCCGTCCCCTGGTAAATCACCGGAATGCCGGGGAGAACCAGCAACGTCCGCATCGCAGCCCGGTAAGCCGCTTCCGGGGCATCCCGCCGGAACCGGGGCATGTCGTGGTTGTCCAGAAAGTTCAACCAAATCCGCTCCCGGCCCAAGCCACCCGCTGGACCCTGGGCCTGCACCCGCAGCCGGTGCGTCAACTCCCCCACCGGCGCCCCCTCCAAAAAAACGCGCCGCAACGTGCCCTGCAAAGGAAAGTTTAGGGCGCCGTCCACTCCTCGGTCCCCCGGCCGCACCAAGTACTCCGCGATGCGGTCTTCCCCCTCGCGACCCGCTGGATCGCTGCCCACCCAAATCTCACCAAAAGTCAAAAAATCCGGCTTCCCCAACGACGCTGCCACCCGCTCCACCCCCGGCGCCCCCAAGTCCTCCGAGTCGAGAAAATCATCCCAAAAGCCCGGCTCCACATACATCTGCGTGTCGAACCGAAACCCATCCGCGCCCGCCTCCCGAATCCAGCGTCCATAAACCGCCCGCAAGCTGTCCCGCACCAACTGCCGTTCTGTGCACAGATCATCCAGACCTGCCAACGCCCGCTTCTGCAACTGTTCCGGATCGGTGTAATCCACCAAATCCGGCGTCCAATGGTACACACCTGCCGCGCGGTGCAGGGGGTTTTCCGGGTCATTTTGATCGAAAGGGGCTTGACGCGGAGCGCCTGTGACCGCCCAAATCAACGAATCCCCCGCCTGCCTCGGCACCAGAAAATCCCCTGTGTGGTTCACCACCACATCCTGGATCCAATGCATCCCACGCCGATGCACTGCCCGCGAAAATTCCTGCAAATCCGCCAGGGTTCCATAATGCGCATCCACCTCGGAAAAATGCTCAGCCCAGTAGCCATGGTAGCCCGTGTAGCTCCGCTGCGGATTCCACCACTGGTTCGCCACAGGTGGGGTAATCCAGACCGCCGTTGCCCCGAGCGCTTGGATGTAGTCCAAACCCCCCACCAATCCCCGCAAATCCCCGCCATGGTAATGCGACTCTCGCGTCGGATCCCATTCCCCTTGCCCCTGGTCATCTCGGCTCGCATCGCCATTGGCGAAGCGGTCGATCATGGCAAAGTAGATGACCGCCCGGCTCCAGTCCGGTGAAGCAACCTGCAGGGCATCCTGCGCCCAGACCCCCCAGGGTCCCGCAAGCGCCAACAAAAAAGAAGGCCCTCGGGCCTTCTTTTTGAATTCGCGCACAACCCACCCCATCCGGAATCCATTCACCTCAATCGCAATCCGTTCCAAATGCGGCCAAGAAGGCCAGCAAGTCCGGTGTGGCCACCACCCCGTTGCCGTCGATGTCAGCAGGACATGGGTTTACCGCATCGAACTGGCAAGACCCATCGTCTTTCGTCGCCGTGGGAAGGAAATTCGTTGCATCCGAATACGTACAGCCCCAAATCAACGCCGTTGCACAGGAACCATCGTCCACACCTGCGTAAGGATCAAACTCCACGCTGAACGGATCGGTGCAACCTGCACATGCTTCACAAGATGCAAAACAGACCGCTTCCGAGGTCTCGTTTCCAGTGACCACCAACACCCGGTTTCCACCGTTGCCACAAGCACCCACCGATTCATCTCCGCCCCAAGCATTGCCGTTGATGAACTTGTACTCATAGGTTCCCGGCGTGAGGACCAAGGTGATTTGGTATACCCCATAACCAATGGCTGTCATCGGCGTTCCATTGGGACTCCAACCTTGGAAACTGCCGGCCACGTGAACGCCATTGGGACCCAAGGTCTGCTGGGACATATTGACGCGAAGGGTCACCGTGAATTGACAGGAGTTGTCATCCGCATCCGCGGTCGAATCAAAGTTCAACGCACTCTCATCGGTACAACCGGGGTTGAAGTAGCAAGACCCGTCGTCTTGGGTGGCTTGTTCGTTGAAGTTGATGGCATCGGCATCGGTGCACCCCAACACGGCTGCCCCGCAAGCTGCACAGGAGTTGAAGCAAACCGTGGAGAGCACTTCAGCCACCCCCGACCGTTGGTGGACCCGGTTGGATCCACCGAAAGGATTGGAAGCACCACATCCCAACAGAGCAAAGTTGCCTGTTTCCTCCCCGGAATTGTCCTGCACACCTCCTACCCAAGGGTTGCCGTTGTTGAACTTGTAAAGGATTTCTGCCGGTCCAGAAACCGCTACGGTTGCGGTCCAAACCCCATCCCCATCCGCATCCGACATGGCCACAGCCCCTTGTTGCCAGGCGGGCGTGGTGAAAGAACCCATCAAATACAACCCAGAAGCCGCTACGGATTCCATTTGGGAAGCGTCCACGGAGAAGGTGATGTTCGCGGCAGGAACCGGAGGGGTGCACTGGGTTTCACATCCCCCGAAGCAGTACTGAGCCACGACCGGATCCGCGCCCACCACCACCTGTCGGTTGCCATTGACCGCGCAACCTGAGGGAACGCCCTCGTCAAAGCCCCAAGCGTTGCCGTTGACAAACTTGTACTGGTAGGTCGCATGTTCGAGCACCAGGGTCACCTCCCAAATTCCGTCCCCATCCGCATCTGACAGGGCCGTCCCCCCTGGGTTCCATCCTTGCATGGAACCTGCCACATGCACGCCGTTGGGGCTCACTTGCTGGTTCGACATGTCCACCCTGAAGGTCACCGGAGAAGTGGGGGCTTCCTGTCCACAGGCGATGCATTCTCCAAAACAAACGACCGGCAAAACCACATCTTGATTCCCTACCGTGTAAAAACGGTTGTTGTTGTCTGCTGGATTGCCGCAAGCGGGGGGAACTGCTTCCGCATTCGCCCAAATGGGACCATTCAAATACTTCCACTGCAAAAAGGTGCCTGCAGGCACCGATTGGGTATAGGTGTAAATGCCATCACCATCTGCATCGGACATGAAGAAGGAACCTGGAGACCAAGCCGGATTGAGAAAACTACCGGCGATGCTCACCCCGATGGGGTTCACCGTTTGTTCCGACATGTCTACCTGCCAGGTGACCTGGACGTTGTTCTGGGCAATGGCTGCTGTGGTTGCCAACAGGAAGGCACAGAGGTTCAAGATCTGCTTCATCGATTCGGTTTTGGTGGTCAAGATTGCGACGAAATGAGCTATTCCACTCATCAAGACGCCATCCTTCGGGGTAAATATAGGAGGTCGGGTGTGTCCATCAAACACTTAGGCCACATTTTTTGCCTGAATCGATTGATTCTGTGGAACCAGAAAGGTTGAAAGTCCAGCCACCGCAAGGAAAATCCCAGCAAGAACCATGGTACCGATGGTGGCATCGCCCCAGAAGGCCTTGTACAGGAAATTCACTGCACCGAGGGCGGCCACGATCTGAGGCAACACGATGAACATATTGAACAACCCCATGTACACCCCCATCTTGTCTGCGGGAATAGAACCCGAAAGCATGGCATAGGGCATGGACAGAATGCTGCCCCAAGCAAAACCAATCAAGCCGAAGCAGACCCAAAGTCCCCAGGCACTGTCCGGGGTGAGCAGGGCCATTCCACAGAAACCCGCAGCCCCCAGTCCCAAGGAGATGAAATGCACCCAACGCCGGTTGATCTCGCGCCGAACCGTGACGAAAGCCAGCAGCAAAGCGAATGCCATGGAAGTCAATCCGTACATCCCCATGGCACCCGAAACCTGGTCGGCTGCATTGCTGTATGCCGCTTGGGATGCTTCAAAATCGGCTGCGCCTGCCACGGGCATCGGCGCCTGGAAAACATGCTCCGTCAGCGCCGGCGTTGCAAAGGACCACATCGTGAAGAACGCGAACCAGCTGAAGAACTGCACCACCCCAAGGCGCAGCATGGTCCGGGGCATCAGCGCAGTCAACGAAATGATTTCCTGCAGTCCATGGACAAACCCCTTCCCCCGTTCCGATTGGAAACGTTCCCAATCCGCCGGCGGTGCTTCATCTGTCGTCAGCACTGTGTACAAGATGGACAGCAGAAAAACCCCCGCACCGATGGCAAAGGAAACCACCAAACTCTGGGGAATTTCCCCTTCGCCCGCTTGGTTGGAGACCCCCAGTTGGTTCACGAGCCAAGGCAATTGGGAGGCGACCCAGGTGCCGATGCCGATGATGAGGGTTTGGACTACAAAGCCAAACGACCGCTGTTCCTCAGGCAATTTGTCAGCCACCAGCGCCCGAAAAGGCTCCATGCTGATGTTGATGGAAGCGTCAAGCACCCAAAGCAAACCGACAGCCACCCACAAGGCCGGGCTGTGTGGCATCCAGAATAGGGCCAAGGTGCTCAAAACCGCGCCGAGCAGAAAGTACGGCCTTCGCCGACCCCAGCGCACGCTCCAGGTCCGGTCACTGAGATAACCAATGATGGGCTGCACAATCAACCCGGTGAGCGGGGCTGCAATCCACAGCAGTGGCAGATCATCCTTCTCCGCCCCCAGGCTCTGAAAAATCCGGGTCACATTGCCGCCTTGCAAGGCAAATCCGAATTGAATGCCCAGGAACCCGAAGCTCATGTTCCAAATCTGCCAGAAAGACAAACGGCGCGTAGGTGTTGATTGCATGATGGGGCCCAATATACAGGGAATGTGTCCAAACAACACGAAGGGCCGCCCTTGGGCAGCCCTTCGCATCCAAATTCGTTCTTGCAATCAGTTACAGGCCGTGCCGTAAACCGCCAAGAATTCCAGCAGATCCGCCGAACCGATGGTGCCGTTGCCATCTGTATCGAAGGGACATTCTGCAGCCACCGTGAAGGTGCAGGTACCGTTGTCCGCAGTCGCAGCGGGGTTGTAATTGTCCGCATCCGGATAGGTACATCCCAGCACCGCCAACACACAGGAACCGTCATTCACCGTAGCCAACGGCTGGTAGTTGATGGCGGCGGGGTTGGTACAACCACCGAAAACACAAGAGCCATCGTCATAGGTTGCTGCCGCATTGTAATTGTCTGCATTTGCATACGTACAAGCCCCGAGGATGCAACTTCCATCATCCAGGTTCGCACCCGGATTGAAGTTGTCGGCATCGGGGTTCGTGCATCCGGGGTACGCGCAACTGCCATCCTCATCAGTGGCATTGGGGTTGAAATTGGAAGCCGCTGAAT
>JBIKTK010000094.1:0-5313 GCA_044348125.1 Flavobacteriales bacterium
CGATCCCCATGTGATTCGCTGCATGGGAGGAAACGAATCCGAACGCCCCGCCACGATACGGTGCCGATTCCCCCGGCGGTACCACCAGGTGCAATCCGTCCTGCAGCTCCGGCGTGTGCGAGGGGCGCGGCCGCTCAAACGTCGGCTTCGCCCACCGCGCAGAAAGCGCATCCGTCCCTGCGATGCACACCGCGATCCCGGCCAAGGCCCAACCCCACCGCACCCAGCTGCCCAGCCGTTGCCGAAGCAAACCCAGCAGCACGAGGTAGAGGGGGAGCCAGGTGAGGGTTTGGCTTGTCCACCACATGGCGGTATCTCCCCCCGGCCACGGTTGGTTGAGCCAACGAAAGGCCGCCCAATCCCAATGGACCCAGGGGCTCGCTGCGCCAGCGGTTTCGGTCACGCGTAAATGGATGCGATTTCTGCGGCGTAGCGCTCCGCGATGGGCTTGCGCTTCAACTTCAAGGTCGGCGTGAGTTCGCCCTTTTCGATGGAGAAGGGCTCGGGGAGGATCCGGATGACCTTGACCCGCTCCCACTGAGCAAACGGTTCCATGAGCCGCTCCACATCTTCCTCGATGCGGCTCCGCAACCGCGCATCCGCAGCGATGCCTGCCGCTCCCGGAAACGCATGGTCATGCAACCGGCACCAGTTCTCGACCGCTGCGGCATCGGGCACCACCAGTGCCGCGGGGTGCCGCTGGCCATCCCCGACCACCATGACCTGCTCGATGAAGAGGGAGGCCTTGAGGGCATTCTCCAGCAACTGCGGCGCCACGTATTTGCCGCCCGACGTCTTGAACATCTCCTTCTTCCGGTCGGTGATGCGCAGAAACCCGTCTTCCATCACCCCGATGTCCCCCGTGGCAAACCAGCCGTCGCGCAACACCGCAGCCGTGTTCTCGGGGTCCTTGTAGTACCCCATCATGACATTGTGGCCCTTCACCTCGATTTCCCCATCCGCCGCAAACCGCACCTCCACCCCGTCCACGAGCTTGCCCACCGCCCCGATGCGCAACATGCCCGGCGCATTCAGGGTGTTCACGCTCACCACGGGCGAAGTTTCCGTCAGCCCATATCCCTCGAAGACCGGGATGTCAGCGGCATTGAAAAAGCGGGCCAAACGAGGTTGCAACGCCGCCGATCCACAAGCCACCGCCTGGATGCTGTCCAGTCCCAGCGCGGTTTTCACCTTGGAGAAGACCAACTTGCGGGCAAGCCGCAACTGGAAGTTGTACCACGCCCCATTCGCCCCATCGGGTTCCCACCGCAGAGCCACACCGACGGCCCAATTGAAAATCACCGCCTTCACGCCGCCGGCAGACTTGCCCTTCGCCACGATGCCGTCGAAGAATTTCTCCAGCAACCGAGGCACCGCCGTGAACATGGCAGGCTGCGTCGCAAACAGGTCCTCCTTGATGGTCTCCATGCTCTCCGCAAAGTGAATCTGGGCCCCCACGTACATGTAGAGGTAGTGCAGCATCCGCTCGAAGATGTGGCAAACAGGAAGGAAGCTCAGGACACGGTAGTCGGTGTTGGGGTCCACATGGGGCAACCGAGAGATGCTCACGGCCACGTTCATGGCGATGTTCCGGTGGCTGAGCATGACCCCTTTGGGCAACCCCGTCGTGCCGGAGGTGTAGATGATGGTGGCCATCTGTTCCGGGGCGACCGCAGCCGCCCGCTCCCGCAGGGTGGCCTCATGGTCCGTGGTTCCCAGAGCCAGCACCTCCTGCCAGTTCGCCGCACCGGGCACCTGTTCAAACGTGTAGATGCCGAGCAGGCTGGGCACCTGCGCCTGGATGCGCTGGACCTTCTCGAACAGGTCCCGGTTGGAAACGAAGCACCACTTGCAGCCACTGTGGTTCAGGATGTACAAGTAGTCCTGCTCCGTCATGGTCGGATAGAGCGGTACATCGATGCCGCCCGCCTGCAGGACGCCGTGGTCCATCAAATTCCACTCGCACCGGTTGTTGTGGGAGATGAGTGCCACCCGGTCGCCCGGCTCCATGCCGAGGGCGATCAGCCCGCGCGAAACCCGGTCCATCTCGGTGACGAATTCCTGCGTCGAGTACCGCAAACGTTGACCGCCGTTGGGGCTGGTCATCATCAGCGACAAAGGCTTGTTTTCCAGCTGGTAACGCGGGAAATCAAACAGGCGGGTAGGGGCTTGCATCGGCATTTTCGGGATGGAAAAGAGGAGGTTTTCGGGCCAAATTAAGCACAATTCACCCTCCCCGCCACGCCTTTTCCCATCCGGGGCCTCAAGCGAAGCGTGGAGACACCTTCAGCTCCTTCGATCCGGGGGTGTGCAGGTAGAAGCCCTCTCCGGACTTGGCGCCCAGTTTGCCTGCCGTGACCATGTTCACCAGCAGGGGACAGGGGGCGTACTTTGCCTGGCCCAGGCCGTCGTGCAGCACGCGCAGGATGCTCAGGCATACGTCCAACCCGATGAAATCGGCGAGTTGCAGTGGCCCCATGGGGTGGGCCATGCCCATCCGCATGACGGCGTCGATGGCGGCCACATCGGCCACCCCTTCATTGAGGGTGATGATGGCCTCGTTGATCATGGGCATCAGGATGCGGTTCGCCACGAAGCCGGGGTAATCGTTCACCTCGACGGGTTCCTTGCCCAAGGCTTGGCTCCAGGCCATGACCTGGGCGCACACCTCGTCCGAGGTACTGTAACCCCGGATGACCTCGACGAGCTTCATCACGGGAACCGGGTTCATGAAGTGCATCCCGATGACCTGGGCCGGGCGCTGGGTGGCGGCGGCGATGGTCGTGATGGAGATCGAAGAGGTGTTGGAAGCGAGGATGCAGTGCGCCGGGGCAGCCGCGTCGATTTGGCGGAAGATGTCGAGCTTGAGGTCCAGGCGCTCGGTGGCCGCTTCCACCACCAGGTCCGCCGCCGCCACGCCGGTGGCGAGGTCGGTCGCCGTGGCGATGCGTCCGAGCGTGGCCGCCTTGTCCTCCTCCGTGAGGCTCCCCTTGGCGACCATCCGGTCCAGGTTCTTGGCGACCGTCGCCAGCGCCCGGTCCAGGGCCGGCTGGGAGACATCGATGAGGGTGACCTGGGAACCCAATTGGGCGAAGACATGGGCGATACCGTTGCCCATGGTACCGGCACCGATGACAGAGACGCGTTGCATGATCGGAGGGGGGTTAGCCCGCTTTCCGCGGGGTGGAAGTCGTCTTGCGGGGCGGTGCCGAGGCCTTCGCTCCAGCCTTCGAGCCGCCCTTCGCGGGGGCCGCTCCCTTGGTGGGGGTCGCCTTCGCAGCGGGCTTGCCTGCCGGCTTCGCCTTTGCCGCCTTCGCCGCCTTCGGCTCCCCGGCCGCTGAGGCCGATTCCGCAGCCGCTTCCCCTTCTGCCGAAACCCCGGCGGCATCCTCGGCTTCCGCCTCATCCTGCCGGGATTCCAGCGGGAACGCATTCGGGTAGTCGACCAGGGCGTTGAACCACTGCACCAACTTCTTCAAGTCGGAGTTGTACACCCGGTCGTGGTCCAGTTCGGGGACGATGCTGTCGATGAACGCACGGATTTCCCCCGGCTCGGCCTTGTGGCTGACTCCCTGTGCCCCGCCTGTGTGGGCGTGCATCCGGTTGAGCACGTCGCGCAGGAGGATGTCCTCCCCGGTTGTGTACATCGTGATGTCCCCGAGGCTGCTCACCCGGCTGGTGGCGGGAATGCCCGTCTTCTTGCCGTCCCCAAGGGATTCGACAATCAAGTTGCTGCGTCCGTTGTTGATGACCCGGTAGAGCCCTGGTTTGCCAGCGATGGCGATAATTTCCTGAATGATCATGTAGGCCAAATTCGGCGTCAAAAATAGCGCATTCACCCGCACGCCTCGACTTCAATCCGCAAAGACCGGAATTCCCGTCAAGGGTGCCGCTTCCCCCCCGGGGCCCGGGAGCCGGTAAGCATGGTGGGACATCCCGTTGGAGATGAGCACCAAGGAGGCGCAGAGAGAAAGGTTGTAGGTCAGGGTTTGGTCTAGAACGGCCTGGTCCAACCGGATGTTCGGCGCCTTGAACTCCGCGAGCAACCGGGGCCGGCCCTGGCGATCGTGGCACACCAAATCCGCCCGCAGCCCCTGGTCGTTCAGGGCCAAGGTGTGCTCCACGGACATGCCGCCCGCCGGGTACCCCAGGCCCATCAGGTACGCCAACCAATGCTGGCGCACCCACTCCTCCGGCTCCAGCTTCACGAAGCGCTTGCGCGCCAGGCACAGCACCGCTCCGTCCCGCACCACGAGGTCGGCCGGCGGCAAACGCAGGACCGGGAACCCAGCCGCCGCGGAAGGAAGGGAGGAATCGTCCATGCGCCTGCGAAGTTAACGGCTATCTTCGCGACCATGCCGCACCGCCAAATCCTGCGGGAAATCCGCGCCGGCCAGTTCCAACCCATGTACTTTCTGCACGGGGAGGAACCCTATTTCATCGACCTCATCGGCCGGGCCCTGGAGGAATCTGTGGTAGACCCGGGCCTGCGGGACTTCAACCAGTCCATCTTCTACGGCCGCGATGCCGACCTCGATGCCGTCCTCGATGCCGCCCGACGGTATCCCATGATGTCGGACCGTCAGTTGGTGATGGTGCGGGAGGCCCAGGATTTGGCCGCCTGGCGGCGCACCACCGAACTTGCCCAACTCGAGGCGTACGCCACCGCGCCGGTCCGCTCGACGGTCCTGTGCTTCTGCTTCAAGGGCAAGAAGGCGGACGGGCGGCTCAAGGCCGTCAAGGCGATGAGCCAGCACGGCCTCCTGTTCCTCAGTGAAAAGGTGCGGGACTACAAACTCCCGGCCTGGATTTCGGAAGCCGTGGGGGAGGTGGGCCTAAAGATCGACGGTCCCTCCGCCACCCTGCTGGCCGAACACCTCGGCAACGACCTGTCCAAGGTCATGAACGAGCTGACGAAGCTGTCCATCCTCCTGCCCGCCGGCACCCGCATCACGCCCGCCCACATCGAGGAGCACATCGGCATCTCCAAGGACTACAACGTGTTCGAACTCCAGAACGCCTTGGCAGAGAAGGATGTGATGCGCGCAAACCGCATCGTCCAGTACTTCGAGGCGAACCCCAAGGACCACCCCATTGCCATGGTGGCCCCGTTGCTCTCCTCCTTCTTCGCCAAGGTCTTCATCTACCACGGGCTCAAGAACCCGGGCGATGCCGCCGCCGCCGCTTCCGCGCTCAAGTGCGCCCCCTTCGCGGTCAAACAGTACGCCGCCGCTGCCCGCCACTACCCGCCCGCCAAGGTGGGCCGCATCTTCGGCTACCTGCGCGAAGCGGACCGGCGTTCCAAGGGCCAGC
>JBIKTK010000095.1:0-5310 GCA_044348125.1 Flavobacteriales bacterium
CGCTGGCGGTACCATCACCGGGCCTACGGTTCAAGGCTTCAACCTGGTGCACAACGGGTTGGCCCCGGGCAACTACAATGTGCAGTACAGCTACACCGATGCGAATGGTTGCAGCGCCACTTCAACGGCAACCTACGTGTTCACCCCGGCCATCGTCCCGGACTTTGTGGGCGCTGCGCGGTGCAGCGAGTTGCGCTTGGAGAACCTGAGCAGCGGGGGAGCGGGGGATTTGGCCTACACCTGGCGTGCGAATGGAACCATCTTCTCAGAATTCCCGTCCCCCATCTTCGGCTTCCCAACCGATGGTCTCTATGAAATTGTACTGACAGCCGAGGACATCTACGGCTGCACGAATTCCGTCACAGAAGTGTTCGATCTCGAGGAATCGTTGGATTTGAGCGGGTTTCAGATTCCCAACGTGATCACGCCGAACGACGACAACTGGAACGATGTGCTTCGGCTGCCTTATGCCGCCGAGGAGTGCTTGCGTTACGAGCTTCTGATTTTCAACCGTTGGGGGGGCTTGGTGTACCGGCAGACCCACCAGACGGCAGCGTTTTCAGGATTGGATGCACAGGGGGAGCCGTTGGCGGATGGACTGTATTACTACACTTTTGAGACGGTCGATTTTGCCTGTGGATCTCGCCCCGAATTGAAGAACTGGTGTACCGGTACCTTGCAGATCCTGCGATGACGTGCCAGCGGAGGCTTCCGGACATTCGGTCCTGTTGGATGGGCTGGATGCTCGGAATCGCAGCAGGCGGTGTTGGCGCATGCTCCACGGCACGGGCCCAGGAACCTTGGCCACCGAACTACACGGTGACCACCCTGGGGCCCGGGGCGTATCCCGCAGAGTTGTTCTTCAACACCGCAGGCCCCCCCATCAAACCCGTGAACATCGTCTCGGCGGACGGAACCTTGCTGTTTTCTGAGCACTGGCCATTGGAGGGCTTCGATTGGAAGGTAAACCGGGATGGCAACATCACCTACTTCCACCGGGGCATCTTGGCGTGGATCACCCGGACCCCTTCGCTGGAATTGCTGGACACCACGTTTTGCGTCGGGGGGTACTATGCTGACCTGCATGACTTCATGCGGCTTCCCAATGGCCACAAGGTACTTCTGGCGTATGAAGGTGTCCCCTACGCCATGGACACGGTCGTTCCGGGAGGGAACCCCAATGCAACCATCGTGGAAGCGTTGGTCATTCAAGAATTGGACGCGAACGGGGAACTCATCTTCCAGTGGCGGGCCATCGAACACATGTCTCCGGGCGACGTGCCCCACCAAGACCTCACTGCAGCGGAGGTACCTCTGAACCATGGCAATTCCATCGACATCGATGCCGATGGCCATTTCGTGATTTCCTCACGGGTTCTGGATGAAATCACCAAGATTCACCGCACCACAGGCCAAATCCTCTGGCGCTGGGGCGGCCCATCGGGCGACTTTTCCTTCGAAGGGGGGCATCCTTTCACCCACCAGCACAGCGTTCGATGCCTCGGGGACAACCGGTATCTGGTCTTTGACAACGGCAATTTCAGCTCGGAGTTCACCGGCCTGCCGCCCTACTCGCGCGCTGTTGAATATGAGCTGGATACGCAGAACATGGTGGCGCAGGAGGTTTGGTCTTACACCCACCCGGAGAACTTATACGGCCTGGCCATGGGGAGTGTTCAGCGCTTGCCCAATGGCAACACGCTCATCCACTGGGGCACTTTGACGTCCACGCCGGATTGGGGCGCCATCGTGACCGAGGTGACACCGGATGGCACCGTGGCGTTTGAAATGCGCTTCATCGACTCGGAGCACCTGTACCGCTGTGAAAAACACCACTGGCTGACGAACAACGACATCGTGGGCTGCATGGATTCCTCTGCCTGCAACTTCGATGTGCTGGCCTCCCTGCCCCCGGAGCCCGATGGACCGCCGGAGCTCCTGTGCACTTTTCCGGAACCCGGCTACGATTGCAACGGAGCTTGCCTGGAGGATGCCGATGGGGATTCCGTTTGCGACCCGTTTGACAACTGCCCCGACGTTCCCAATGCAGGCCAAACCGACCTCGACACAGACGGACTCGGGGATGCCTGCGATCCCGAGGACAATACCTGGGTGACTTCCGTTCCCTTCACCGCCCCACTTTCACCGGTCTTGTATGTGATCACCTCGGACGGTAGGCGCATGGACCCCCGTGACGTGGCACCCACACAAAGTGGCCTCATGCTCTTTGTTCACGCCGATGGCACGGTGCGGAAACGTTGGTTTCCCTGACCCATCGGCCCGCTCCGCCCCCCTTACTCCCCGATGTCCTCGTTCCAGAGCCCGGGCTCCGCTTCGATGAATGACCGCATCATCTCGATGCACTCCGAATCGGCCAAATCAATCACCTCCACGCCATGTGACTCCATGAACTCGCGTGCGCCCGGGAAGTTCACGGATTCCCCCACCACCACCTTAGGTATCTTGAACTGAACGATGGTGCCCGCGCACATATAGCACGGCATCAAGGTCGAATAGATGACCGCTTTCCGGTAATTCCCCACCCGTCCCGCGTTGTTCAGACAGTCCATTTCTCCATGCAGAATGGGGTTGTTCTCCTGAACCCGCTTGTTGTGCCCCTGGGCCACCAGCACCCCATCCACCACCAAAGCACTGCCTATGGGAATCCCCCCTTCTGCCCGACCCTTCCGGGCTTCGGCAATGGCCACCTCCATGAATGCGTCCTTTTCCATGCCCCCAAGATAGCTTGAGTACCCGCGGGTTCACTTCGCACCGGACCAGGCACTGTCATCGAAGCCAGGCTCATTCCGGTCCGAAATGCTCAGCCATGATGCCTTCCTTTTCCGATTGGAGGTAAGCCAGAAAAGCCCGGGTTACCGGGGAAGGGGTGCGGGCCTGAAGGTGGATCAAAGTCCATGTCGAAGTGATCGGAAAACCCGAGACGGGGACAATGCAAAGCCGGCCCGCACGCAACTCATGGCGAATTCCCACCAGCGGCATGACCGAACATCCCAATCCCGCCAGCACTGCTTGCTTCACCGCCTCGCTGCTGGTCAGCACCATCTTGGGAACCAGATGAAGACCATGCGATTTGAACCACGCCTCCAACACATGCCGTGTCCCCGACCCAGGTTCACGAAAAATCAGTGGCAATCCCTCCAACTGTTGAGGCGACAAAGGTGAAGACCCTAGGGCCGCCTCCGGTGGAACAAAATCAGGATGTGCAACGAGGTACAATTGGTTCTCAAACAGGGGCACCGCTTCCACCCGAAGGTGGTCCGGGAGCACCGAAACCAGCCCCAAATCGGTAGCGCTCTGCTCGATGCTCTCCAAGACCTGCGCTCGGTTGGTCACATCGAGCACCAATTCCACCCCGGGATGCAACCGCATGAAACCCGCCACAAAAACAGGGGCAACATACTTCCCCGTCGAGACAGCAGCCAGCCGAAGCTTCCCCGTCAGTCTGCCTTCATGCGCATGCATCTTGAAGTGGATGGCGTGGACCTCCTGCAAAATCACCTCCGCTGAACGCGCTATTTCGAGACCGAAGTCTGTAACGTGGATGCGCCGTTGAACCACCTCCAGCAACGGAAGGTCAAACTGCCTTTGAAAATTCTTCAACTGAATAGAGACCGCCGGCTGGCTGAGGTGCAGTTCCTCGGCCGCCCGGGTCACACTGCGGGTGGCCACCACGCGGTGAAAAATGCGCAACTGGTTCAAAGTGTAGTGCATGGGCGTAGAAAGGGATGGGTCATTTGGATTACAAATGAATGAGATAAAAAAGTTGAATGAATGTTTATGAATTGTGCAGGCCAAATTTGCATCCACAATCCCAACATCCCACCCCATGACCCGAATCACAGTAGCGAAAGGTGACGGAATCGGTCCTGAAATCATGGATGCCACCCTCTCCATCCTGCTTGCGGCAGGGGCGCGCATCGCCATCGACGAAATCCAAATCGGCGAGCAGGTCTACCTATCCGGGAACACCTCCGGCATCGCCAAAGAAGCTTGGGAGGTCATCCGCCGCAACAAGGTTTTTCTCAAGGCCCCCATCACCACGCCCCAAGGTGGCGGCTACAAAAGTCTCAACGTCACCACACGCAAGTTCCTTGGGCTGTACGCAAACATCCGACCCTGCGTGAGTCTGCATCCCTTCGTCGATACCCGGCATCCGCAGATGGATGTCGTGATCATCCGCGAAAACGAGGAGGATCTCTACGCAGGCATCGAGCACCAACAGACCGATGAAGTCATCCAATGTCTGAAACTCATCAGCCGGCCAGGATGTGAACGCATCATCCGATATGCTTTTGCCTATGCACGCCAAATGGGTCGCAAGAAGGTCACTTGCTTTACCAAGGACAACATCATGAAACAAACCGATGGATTGTTTCATCAAGTGTTTGATGAGGTGGCCGTTCACTATCCAGACATCGAAGCGGAGCATTGGATTGTGGACATCGGTGCGGCCAAACTCGCCGACACACCCGAAGCGTTTGACGTCATTGTCACCCTCAATCTTTATGGGGACATTCTCAGCGATGTGGCCGCCCAGATCGCTGGTTCCGTGGGCTTGGCGGGTTCTGCCAACATCGGAACAGAATGTGCCATGTTCGAAGCCATCCACGGCTCTGCACCCCGCCGGGCAGGACAGGACATGGCAAACCCGTCCGGTCTGCTCCAAGGCGCCGTCATG
Organism: Flavobacteriales bacterium; assembly: GCA_044348125.1. Taxonomy (GTDB): domain Bacteria; phylum Bacteroidota; class Bacteroidia; order Flavobacteriales_D; family Sanyastnellaceae; genus CAMCYM01. The sequence continues at coordinate 4,700 of JBIKTK010000095.1, forward strand.
ATGCTCAACCACATCGGCCAAAGCGATGTGGCCGAGCGCATCCAAAACGCCTGGCTGCGAACCATGGAACTGGGCATCCATACCTACGACGTCTACAAAGCAGGTGTCAGTTCCCAGCAAGTGGGCACGCACGGGTTTGCTGAGGCCGTGATCGGCCAATTGGGGCAGGTTCCCACCCAGCTGCCAGCCGTTCGGTACGAATCAGCCGCCGCCCTGGAATTGCCCACTTATGAACGCCGATCCCCTGCCCGAAAGGAGCTCATCGGGGTGGATTTGTTTGTGCATTGGGGCGGAAGGGAGGCATCGGATTTGGCCCAAATGCTGGGACGAATGGCCCTGCCAGAAGTCACCTTGAGCATGATCACGAACCGGGGCATCAAGGTTTATCCCGATGGATTTCCCGAGACCTTCTGCACCGACCATTGGCGCTGTCGGTTCCTCCCAACTCCGGGTCAGGTCCTACCCCAATCTATCATTCCCGCACTGCTGCTCGCAGCTGAATCCGAAGGCATTGATGTGATCAAAACGGAGAATCTCTATGCGTTTGATGGAAAACCTGCCTTTTCACTCGGTCAAGGTCAATGAACACGTCTCCCCCCCCCCATCTCAGC
>JBIKTK010000096.1:0-5306 GCA_044348125.1 Flavobacteriales bacterium
GACTTCCCGAGCGGGCAGGACCTCGAGGCGGCGCCCCAGGTAGGGGGAGGCGACGGGGTCGGTTGCTGGGGCCGCGGGTGTGGGGGACTGGCCGAGGGCCGACAACGCGAGCAGGACCGGCAGGACGAGGAGCGTGAGCAGGGCAGTCCGGAACCCCGGGCGGGCCTGCGCCCACCCCGAACCCAGCGATAACCACTGCTCCCTGCCCGTCCTGCCCGTCATTCCAGCTCGATTTCGAAGCGCAGCCGGATTTCGCCCTTGGGTCCCTCGACCACACAGGTCGAACGAATGGGATCCTGCCAGATGCCTTCGAGCAACGTGCGCACCGCCGGCTGGGCGTCGGCGAGTTGTTCCGGGAAGGTGAAGCGGGCGATGGTGGCGCGCAGCTTGGGCGTGGGGTACACGAAGAACCCACCATCGCCCACCTGGGGCTCCGTGAGGAAACCCAGTCCTGCCTGCATCCTCCGGGTCACCGGGGAAGTCAGGGCGAAGATGTGGCGGGCGCTAAGCATGGGCAGGGTCGCCATGGCAGCCTGGATGAGGTAGGTGGCGTCCACGCCCATGCCAGCGAGCTCCATCGAGTTCCAGAGTCCACCGAGTTCGTACGCGCCCTCGGCCAGGAACGGTGCCAGGAAAGCGCCCAAGCCCGCGTCCTGGTGGGAGACCGCCCGGAACATGGGGAGGTCGTTGGGCCGGACCCCGCGGTACATCCGGGCGCCCCCGAGCACCCGGCCATCCCGGCCCGACACCGCTGCGAGCACGACGACCTCCGGATCCCCGATCCACTGCCGGTCGAACGTAATCAACTGCTCGATGCCATAAGCGTTGAGCACCGCTTGGTGCCCCGTGACCAGTTCGTGACAGAGCGCCTCGTCGCGGTGGGAACGGAACACCCGAATCGTCGCAGCAGAAACGCTTTGCGCCTGCTGGAGCCGGTCAATGGAGGGATTCAGCGAGCTGCTCATCGAGGTCGAGATAAAGTCGGGTGTCGGGAATGGATTCGCCCAGGAGGATGCGCCGGGCCGCTTGGGCCGCCAGCGCGCCGCCAGCTGCCACCTCGCCGTAGAGTTGGGGCCAGGCCACGAGGCTACGGCCTACTTCGGCCAAACTCGCCCGCCCGCGCTCTGAGATTTGGCCCAAATCCACGAAGGCATCCAGGGCATCCGAGGTCCATCGGTTGCTGCCGGCAAACAGCAACATCATCTGCTCGTCGATGCGCCCGTGCAGGTAGCCATGCGGGATGTGGTCCGGCCAGTCGTACCGCTCGATGTCGAGCATGCCCCGGTCGGAAGTGTCCATCACCACCGGGATCTGGCGGCCCCGGGCTTGGATGCGGATGGCCGCCTTGGTCGCGAGGTCATCGCACGCATCGCAGACCAAATCCAGTCCCTCAAAAAACGCATTGGTATTGTGCGACTTGAGTCCATCCGGAAAAACCTCCACGCGGAGGAAGGGGTCGATTTCCGCAATCTCCCGGGCGGTAACCAGCCACTTGGGGAGGCCCAACGAGGTCACCGGGGTACGGATGCGGTTGAGGTTTGACAGTTCAATGGTGTCGAAATCGGCGAGGCGCAGGGTGCCCACGGCCCGCTCCATGGCGAGCGTGAGGGCGAACGACGCGCCGACCGACAACCCCACCACCCCGACCGTGGTCTGCCCCAGTCGGCGCTGCTCCTCCGGGGAAATTCGGTTGTTGTTGCGGTTCGTGCGCAGCTCGGCGAACAGGGCCTCCGGCAGCAACCGCACCAACGCGCCGCGCCAAGGATAGTACACCCACAATCCGTACGTTTCCCAGGTCCGCCCCCCCAGCTCCCGCTTCACCCCCGCCAGTACCCCCGCGGGATCCTGCTTCAACCCCGGCTCGCGGGAGATGACCAACTCCGCGAGCTGGTTCTCCAGGGTGTCCCACGTCTCCCAAATCCTCCCCTGCGACCGCAGCTCCGCCAAGCGCGCATCCCCGCTGGCGGATCCGGGTTGCAATACCTCGGCCCGCCAACCCGTCGTTGCCGAATCGTTCATGCGCACAAATTGCGCGCAGAAAGCCATGCCCCCGACCCCAATGGCCAGATGTTTTGAACAGGGAAACGCGGAAATCCGCGCGTAACCCGGAGCACTCCGTTGCCGTACAGGACACCCCATGACCACCCCCTTTACGACGCCTACGGTTTGGCTTGCCCACCCCGGAAACCATGCCTCCCGCTCCCTTTTGGAACGCATCGCGCCCTTCGCTGAAGGCCATGACCTCCAGGAACTGAACGGCTCAGGACCCTCCCGGCTCCTGCACGACGTAGGCCAGCATGCCACCGCTTGGATGGTCGTCTACCACAGCGACGATGAGGCCGCCAAGTGGCAAGACCTTTCCCGCCAGTGTCGGGAAATCAACGACTGTTTCCGCTGCCTTGTCATCGGTGCTCCTGAAACCACCGGATGGCCCGACGAAACCCTGTTTCTTCCAGCCTCTGCTCTGTCCACCACCGTCATCGATCGGTTGCGGGTCGAATCCCACGCTCTGCGGATGACCAGCACCCGCCGCCGTCACATCGCGCGGCTGATGGGTCAGCGACCCTGATACACCCGGATGTGCCCGCGGGCCAGGGCATTTGCCATCTGCCGCAACACGCCCATCGCCTCCGCCGTTTCCTCCGATACCTCCTTCCCCTGCGCCCGCAACAGCCACCAGCCATACAGCGCGGTGCAGAGCTGTTCCACGGGGTGCATGGGCCGGTCCGTCTTGCGCCGAAAATCGTCCAAAATGGGCTGGGCCACCACCACCGAGTCCCGGTAAACCGGATCCTCCATCGCGCCGAGCAGCAGGTCATGCAGCAAGGCCAATTCCGTCAAAACCTCGTGTGCATGCCCGGTGTGGCCTGCCTCCACGAGCCCTTCCTCCCGCAACGTGCGGGCGAGTTCCCGCAGCCAGTCGCCATCGGCCTGGCCATGTTCGGCCTCAAAAGCCTCAAACAGCTCCTCCCGGAAGCCCGCACTGCGGAGCACCCCCTCCATCACCCAGAGGTAAAGGAGGTACTCGACGATGTGTTCTGCCCGTTTCTGCTGTGCCTGGGTCATGGGGTCAAGGCGCTGGTGATGCCGCCGGTTCCGTGACCGGTTCCTCCCCCGCTGACTCCCCTCCCGCTGCGTGGCGGGCGTTCATGAAGGCGATGAGGGGCTGCGTCACGTCGAAAGCTGGCTTCCCGTAGAGCACCCCCTCCCCGGAGAGACCCCAGTTGACCACCACGTCGATTCCTTGCTCTGCACAAAAAGCCTCCAAATCCGCAGCCAACCGGTCCGCAATCTGTTTCTGGATGGCCTGTTCGCGCTCCTGCAGCGTCTGTTCCTCCCGCTGCTGCATCCGCATCACCTCCTCCTCGATTTCCATCAACCGGTTCTGGGCCATCTGCTGCTCCTCGGCCGTGGTGCCCGGCCCCTGCGCGAACGCAATCAGCTCCTGTGCCTCCGCCTCCAGAGGCTGCATGCGACGTTGCAACTGGCGCTGGACCTCTGTCACCTCGGTGCGCAGGGCGCTGTCCAGCTCCTGCAAGAACTGGAAATTCGCTTGGATGGAATCCCCATGTACGAAAGCCACCACCGCCTGCTGGCCCTGCTGAAGCTCCGTAGAAACTTCCGTGTCTGCAGCCGAACGGTCCTGCTGCATGAGCAAGGTGAGCACCAGGGTCCACAAAAGGGCCAGGGCGCCCAACAGGGTTCCCAAGTGTTGTTTCAATCGCTGTTTCATGGTTGTGAGGGGGGTTGAAGGGCTTGCCATTGGCTGCGCATGTCCACGAAGCGCATCAGGACGGATTCGGACATGGTCAAGGCCCGGGCCCGCAAAGCGTCCACGCTCTCGACTTCGTCGTGTCCCACCTTGAACATCTGCTCGTAACGGTCAATCTCGAACCGCAACTGGTACTTTTCGTTCCAGGAGGTGACAGTGATCCGCATCAGCGGGTGCGGGATTTCGGCGATGGTGCGCACGGGTTTGGCTTTCTGGGCGCGAAGATAGAACTTCGGGAGATGTTGCACGCAGCGCAGGGCCCGGCGCAGGGGCAGGGGCAGGGGCAGGGGCCTCAACGGTGGCGGGATCCTTTGCTGCGCCAAGCGGCCTGGGCCGTCGGGAGTGCGCCGATGCTCGCGCGGGCTCCGGGCCTCAACTTCCCGGATCCCAGTTGGTTCGCGGACTGGCTGGATCGGCTCGGGGACGCATTCGATGGCTGGGACGCCGACCCGGAGGCCTTGGCTTCGCTCCGAACGGCCTGGGAGGCCACGCCGCCGCTGCTCGGGAGGCGGTTCGAAGTGCTCGTGGGGTGGGTGCTGGCCCGCGACCCGGCGTGGGAGGTGGTGCGGACCGGATGGGTGGTGGCAGATGCAGGCCAAACCCTCGGAGAATGGGATCTGGTACTCCGGGAGCGGGTATCGGGAAGGTGGTTCCACGTCGAGTTGGCGTGCAAGTTTTACCTCGGGGTTCCCGGCCCCCATGGGCTCACTTGGTGCGGTGTCAACCCAACGGACACCCTGGAAGCCCGACTCGCCTCCTTTCGAGGTCAGTTCCAACTGGCCCGATCCGGGCACGGTGCCGCTCAATTGAGCGAGGAGGGGCTCCGGGTGGATGTCGAGCAGGTCTGGATGAAGGGGTGGTGGTTCTACCCACTCGCCGGGGTGGCAGGGGCGCGGCCCGCTCCTGGGGCCGCCCCGAGCGCCCCCACCGGCTGGTGGTGCCGTGTGTCCGACGCCGTGGCCTGGAGCCTCCAGAACCCCGCGTACTGGCTCCCCCTCCATCGGCTCGACTGGCTCCGCGGCGGGCACGAGCAAGGCCCCGGCGCCCCGGGACCCCATTCCCTCCACCCCACCCCGCTCTCCAGCGACGCCTGGGCCCGCTGGCTCGAGCAGCCCCTCCCGGCCTCCGGGGTGCTGGTAGTCCAAATGCTCGAAACCTCCACGGGATGGGTAGAGCTCAGCCGGGGAATGGTGGTGCCGGATGTTTGGCCCAGGAGAAAATAGGAAATGGGAGATGGGAAATGGGAAATGGCCGGTGACACCCAAGGAAATCGGGGCGTCACGGCTACCGAGGCCCAAGAACCCTCCGAAGGGGTCCTGCTGACGATTCGATCCACCCAGGGCCGCCTGGACCTAACAGAACCGACCAGAGCACCCGCGGCATCTCTTGTCTCCGCGGCGCAGCCGCAGTGTTTTGCGCGCTGGCCGTTATGGCCGAACTTTACACCACTGCATGAATCATTTTCACCCCTCCCCCTTGCGCGCTCTGGTCGTCATACTTTCCTGCCTGCTTCTTCCGATGGGAGGGGGCGTGG
>JBIKTK010000097.1:0-5277 GCA_044348125.1 Flavobacteriales bacterium
ATGAGGAGGACCCACAGGATTGGGCTTCGGTACCGGTTTGGCCTGCAGGAGCAGCCATAGCACTCGAGGGCACGGTAGAAGACACCGATGGACTGGGCTTGGTCTCACTCACCTTGTATGATGCCGCCGGGCTGATGGTCTGGAGTTGGGCCGAGGATGCATCGGGTGCGACGGTTTTTCAACTCGGTGGGGTGATGGTGGAGTTGCCTGCCGGATTGACGGGTGATGTGGAAATGCGTTGTCGAGCCACCGACGGGACTGGGCGCACCTGTGACACGGGATTCCCAGTGCGAATTGAATAAAGGCCAGACAACCGAGCTTGAAGCAGCCATGGAGAAGTGGGAGCAGCGGGTGTCGATGACGGTTTTCGCGCCGTTGGAGTTGGGCGCTGATGACCGGGATTTGCTGGCCCGGGCCCACAGTGCAGCGGCGGGGGCCTATGCGCCTTACAGCGGATTTCAGGTGGGGGCGGCTGTGTTGTTGGAGGGTGGGGACTGCATCCCAGGTTGCAACCAGGAAAACGCGGCGTTTCCGTCTGGATTGTGTGCGGAACGGGCTGCTGTTTTTGCCGCCGGCAGTGTACATCCGGGCACAGCCATACGGGCCTTGGCAGTGGTCACGCCCTCAGAGAAAGCGGACCTTCGCGGGTTTTCCCCCTGTGGCGGTTGTCGTCAGGTGTTGTGGGAAGCTGAGCAGCGCCAGGATCGGCCCATCCGGATGCTGTTGCAAGTAGGAACTGGGGATGTTTGTGTGGTGGAGGGGGTGGAGAACTATTTGCCTTTTGCCTTTCGTGCCTCTGGATTGGGGAAGGGCGGCCCGATGCCGTAGTTTCGTGCCCATGGGCACATTCATGAGCATTTTGGGCATGGTCGTTCTGGTGGGCATCGCCGTGTTGTTGTCAAGCAACCGGAAAGCGATTCGGACCCGGACCGTGGTGGGGGCATTTTTGATTCAGTTGTTCTTTGGCGCCTTTGTGCTCTATGTGCCCTTCGGTCAGGTGCTGCTGACCGGGCTTGCAGACGGGGTGGGGGCGGTCATTGGCTACGGGAACGACGGCATTTCCTTTTTGTTTGGCGGTTTGGTGTCAGACCAAATGTTTGAAACCTTCGGTGGGGGAGGATTCGTGTTCGCGCTGCGGGTTTTGCCGGTCATTGTCTTCTTCTCAGCCTTGATTTCGGTGCTTTACTACATCGGGGTGATGCGGTGGGTGGTGCAATTGCTCGGTGGCGGATTGCGCAAGGTGTTGGGCACGTCCCGCGCAGAATCGCTGTCTGCAACGGCGAATATTTTTGTAGGCCAAACCGAAGCCCCCCTGGTCGTCAGGCCCTTCATTGCCCGCATGACCCAATCCGAACTGTTTGCGGTCATGGTTGGGGGGTTGGCTTCTGTGGCGGGATCGGTCCTAGCGGGATACGCTTCGATGGGGGTCCCCTTGGAGTACCTCATTGCAGCTTCTTTCATGGCTGCGCCGGGTGGTTTGCTGTTTGCCAAGTTGATGTACCCCGAAACCGAGACGCCTGAGGAATCTGTCCCGGGGACTTCCCCCGGTGGGGCAACTGAGGAGGAGGCACCCGTGAACGTGATCGACGCGGCGGCATCGGGGGCGGCTTCCGGATTGACGCTGGCGTTGAATGTGGGAGCCATGCTGCTGGCCTTTGTCGGGCTCATCGCTTTGGTGAACGGATTGATTGGCTCCATCGGGGCCGAGCTTTCGCATCCCGAGTGGTCGATGGAGTATTTTCTGGGCTGGTTGTTTTCTCCCGTGGCCTTCTTGATTGGTGTTCCTTGGAACGAGGCTGCGGTGGCCGGATCGTTCATTGGTCAAAAGCTCATCGTCAACGAGTTTGTGGCCTATCTGAACTTTGCGCCCTACCTGTCCGATGCAGCCCCGATGGTGTTGAGTGACAAGACGGAGGCCATCATTTCCTTCGGGTTGTGTGGTTTTGCGAACCTCAGCAGCATCGCCATCTTGCTCGGTGGCTTGGGTTCCATGGCCCCCAACCGCCGGGGGGACATCGCCCGCTTCGGTTTGCGGGCGGTCTTGGCAGGTACTTTGTCGAACTTGATGTCGGCCACCATGGCGGGCCTGTTTCTCTCTCTGTGATTCGGGCTTCCATGTGGCAGGATTTGGCGGGTTGTTTGGACTTGACGACCCTCACTTTTCGGGAAACAGAGGACGACATGAGGGCATTTCTGGACCGCTTGGCCGCAAGTCCCGTATTGCCGGCAGCCGTATGCATCCCTGTGCGGTGGGTGTCATGGATGCAGGGGCGATTGGCAGAAGCGGAGGGGCTTCGGAATGTGGCTTTGGCGACTGTTGCGAATTTTCCCGCCGGGACAAGCCCCTTGGATGCGGTGCTCAGGGAATTGGCGGCGGCGCGAGAGACGGGGGTGCAGGAGGTGGATGTGGTGTTTCCATGGCAGTCCCATGCAGCAGGTTTGGACCCCACCGCAGCCCAGCGTTGGCTGTCCGAGGTCCGGGCGGGTGCAGGCGACCGAATTTGCAAGTTGATTTTGGAGACGGGAGGAGATTGGTCGGCCGAGGCCCAGTCCCAAGTGGCTGGCTGGGCGGTGGAAGCCGGATTTGATTTCCTGAAAACGTCCACGGGCAAGTTGGACACCGGAGCCACGGACGAGGGATGGAGCCGGTTGTTGCGAGCGGCCCGGGGTCGTTGTGGGGTCAAGGCCAGTGGCGGCATCCGGACTTGGGAGCAGGTTGCGCACTTTTATTCGATGTTTGAAGCGGAGCATGGGGAACAAGGGGAGCGCCCGGATCCCCGTTTTTTTCGAATCGGCACGTCGGGTTTGCCGGCACATTTTCCTGCAACGTGATGGAGCGATCGGATGCCTTTTTTTCGGCTGCGGGCTTCATCCGCACCAAACGGGACGGAGGGGTTTGGCCTGCAGAAGCCATCCGGGCGTTCATCGCAGGCGTCACCGACGGAAGCGTTTCGGACGCCCAAATCGCAGCCTTTGCCATGGCGGCCTTCTTCCAGGACGTGAACCGAGAAGAGCGCGTGGCGTTGACTTGTGCCATGCGAGACAGCGGACAGGTACTCGATTGGCGCGGCTATTCCCTGCATGGCCCCCGGTTGGACAAGCATTCCACGGGTGGGGTGGGCGACTTGGTTTCCTTGGTGTTGGGGCCACTTTGGGCAGCATGCGGTGCGGTGGTGCCGATGATCGCAGGCAGGGGACTGGCCCATACGGGAGGGACGGTGGACAAATTGGCGTCCATTCCAGGGTACCGGGTCGATGCAGATGTCGCCCATTTCCAGAAGGTTGCGACTTCTGTTGGGGTGGCCATTGCAGGCCAAACCGCCCAACTGGCTCCCGCCGACGGCCGCATCTATGCCGTTCGGGATGTCACGGCTACGGTGGAGCAACTGGGGCTGATCACGGCGAGCATTTTGTCGAAGAAGTTGGCGGCGGGTTTGGACTACCTGGTGATGGATGTCAAATTCGGCAACGGAGCTTTCATGGAGACGCGCGCGGCGGCGCGCCAATTGGGGGATTCCCTGGCAGAGGTGGGTAGGGGGGCTGGGTTGCCGACCGAAGTGGTGTTGACGCCGATGGATTTTCCGCTGGCCCGGACGGCGGGGAACGCGCTGGAGGTGGAGGAGGCAGTGGCTTTGCTTCGGGGGGAAGTCGGGTCGGTCCGCTTGAAGGAGGTGATTTGGTTGCTGGGGGAGACGGGGTTGGTGCAGGCGGGTTTGGCGGCCGATGTCGAGGAGGCTCAGGGCATGTTGGATGCGGCATGGACTTCGGGACGGGCTGCGGAATGTTGGGGACGGATGGTCCGGGGGATGGGCGGCACGTGGGACGGGCTGGAGGGGTCGGTTCGCCTGGGGCCGCCCGCTCCGGTGCAGATTCCGGTGCTGCCGCCCGAGGAGGCCGTGGCTTCGGGATGGCGGGTGGTCGGGGTGGACACGCGCCGGGTGGGCAACGTCGTGGTGGCCTTGGGCGGCGGACGGTTGCGCCCCAGCGAGCCCATCGACCCGGCGGTGGGTCTGAGTCAACTGGCCACCCAAGGTGAACCTGCGGCGGGCCCATTCGCCTGGGTCCACGCCCGAGACGCGGCCACCGCCGTGCAGGCCGCAGCAGAACTTCGTGCTGCCTACCGATGGGGACCCGCCGAAGGCCCGCCTCCGGCGCCGTAACTTCGCGTCATCATGGTCAAAGTCAAGGTCTTCGACAACACCGAAGCCACCTCCCGCCCACGCGTGCCGGAGGCGGCCCCCCCCGTGGACGCGGCCGCATTCCACGCCGTCGTGGAATCCCGCCGCAGTGTCCGAGTATACACCGACGAGCCCGTGCCGGAACCCGTGGTCCGCAGGTGCCTCGACGCCGCCTTGTTGGCCCCCAACAGTTCCAACTTGCAAGTCTGGGAAGTTCACTGGGTGCGCAGTGCCGACTTAAAAGCCGCCCTCGTGGAAGCTTGCCTGTCGCAACCGGCGGCATCGACCGCACAGGAACTCTTCGTTTTCGTGGCCCGGCCGGACCTCTGGCGGCGCAACAACGAGCAGATGGTGGCCCATTTGGCCAGCAATCCTTCCACCCCAGAGAAGGCCCTGCAGTACTTCCAGCGCATCACACCGCTGGTTTACAACCAAGGCCCGGGCAGCGTGTTGCGGCCCTTCAAGTGGCTTTACACCCGCATTCGAGGCCTGTTCAAGCCCACTCCCCGGGAGCCGCTGCATGCAGGCCAAATGGCCATCTGGGCGCACAAGAGCACTGCGTTGGCTTGCGCACACTTCATGTTGGCGATGCGAGCGGAGGGTTATGACTCCTGCCCCATGGAGGGGTTGGATTCGGCACGGGTGAAGTCGCTGTTGGGACTGCCGGCCGCTGCGGGCATCACCATGGCGATTTCGGCGGGAAAGCGGGCCCAGGGCGGGGTTTATGGGCCGCGCTTTCGTTTCCCGTCCTCGGACCACGTTTTTGAGCACTGACTGCCTTTGGTGGGCTGGGGTGCTTTGCCTAATTTGGACGCAACAACTGCAAGCGATGAAACTTTTCGGAAACGGAACGGCTGGGGCTGTTCTGGTTTGGCTGATGGCCATGGCACTCGGTACCGTACATGCCCAATCGGACGAAACGCCCTTTGAACCGGGCGAGATGCTGGTGATGTTGTCTGCAGGGGTCGATGTGGACAAGTGGGGTTGGGAATCCGCGCGATGGGCGGAAGCCCCAGCGAACTGGTACTTGGCACAGACGCCGAGTCCCAGTGCATCGGTGCATCTCTTTCGCTTCGATTCGGAAGGGGTTTCGGAAGTT
>JBIKTK010000100.1:0-5267 GCA_044348125.1 Flavobacteriales bacterium
CGTTCAGGAGCGTGACCTCTCCGTGGTGCAGAACGCTGTGGCCTTCACGTCGACCCTGGTGCAGCTGGACCCGCTCGTGCAGGAGCTCGCCCTGTCGCTCCTCGAGGCCATGCTGCGGGGGGAGGCCATTGCCTTCCACTACCGCCAGGTGCCCCCGCCGAACCGGGAGGACCGGATGCACCTCGTTTACCCGCTCCAAATCCGGGAAAGCACGGGTCGTTTTTACCTGGTTTCCATTCCGATTTACCCGCGTCCAGACCGCAGTGGATGGGAGGTGCATGCCTTGGACGAATTCCGCGACATGAGGATCCAACCCGCAGCACCTTACATGGAGCCGAGTGACCTGGCGCGGTCCCGGTTCGACTACAGGACCCTCGTCTCCACCTACCGCCCCGATGCGATGTTCCAGCACGCGGTCGGGATTTGGCGCGAGGCGTTGCATGGAACGGCGCCCCAGCGCGTGGTTCGTTACTTCGCCGGCTGGGCCATCACCCACCTGAAGGCCTGTCCCATCCACCCGTCCCAGGTGATTGTAGCCCGCCATTCCCAGATACATCTCGCCCATCTGGATCCGAGCGAAGGCCCGCAAGACGTTGCCCAGGTGGCATTTACCGTTCATGACACCCCGGAATTGCACTTCCGTTTCGGTGCCTACCGCGCGTTCTCTTGGAGCAACCAGCACGGTATCCACGGCCCGGGCTATCGTTACAATTGGGATTGATTTAGGCCAAACCAGCCCCCCCCAGCCGCGTTTTCCATAACGGGAGACAACCTGGGTTGCCCCCAATCACGAACCTCAAAATCAGCCACCGCGACCCGCGCAGTGAGGTGTGTTTTCTTGTAGCAAATAAAAAATGGGGGCGGAGGAGGGGTGGAGGTGAAATGATTTTATATTTAATGCCCGAAAGCCAACCCAAATCACTTGAGCCAGAATCGTTTTTTCCGTGCCCGATGGGTGGCGTTGGGGCTCTTGGGGGCTGGATGGCTGCTGGGAGGAGGCGAGGTGGAGGGTCAGGAAATGCTGGGATTTGAGGTGGAGACGGTGGCCTTGGGAGCCGTGGGAACGACCTACCGGGTGTATGCCACCTTCGACGATCCGGCATGTTGGGTTCAGTCTGTTTTTGCAGATGCAACCCATCCGATGGTATGTGTACCGGAATCCGGTACATTGATTTACCAAAGCCCACTTGTCAATGTGAACCTGGGTCAGGAAGTGAACCCGGCGTTTTTTGGGATTTTTCCGGGTTTGGCCTATGACAGCTGGCTGACGATTGGGACGGAAAACAGCAGTCAATATGGCGGCGTGCAGGTGCTGGATTTTGCGGTGGCGCTGGCGGGTTTCAATGCGGGGACGGGGTTCAGTACGACGGCGGGTGGATGGCTGGTGCCGGGCGCTGAGGTGCCGCAAGCGGAGTGGATGGCGGGCCCGGATTTGCGGGTTTTGCTAGGCCAAATCACGATGACAACGCTGCCCAATGGGGCGCCGGGGGACTTCCAGTTCCTGTTCAATTGTGCGTGGTGGCATGAGGGGGTGCAGCACCTGTTTTACGGGGAGCTGGAGTCGACGGCGGTGCCGGGCTGGGGTTGCATGGACGCATGGGCTTGCAACTACGACCCGGAGGCCACGGTCGACAGCGGGATGTGCGAGTATTTCAGCTGCGCGCCGATTGGGTGTACCGATGGAGGTGCTTGCAACTTTGCGCCGGCCGCCCTGTATGAGGACGGAAGTTGCCTGTTTCCGGAGGCGGGGTACGATTGTGCAGGGGGGTGCCTGGTGGACGGGGATGGGGACGGCGTTTGTGATGGGGACGAGGTGCCGGGGTGTACCGATGGGGCGGCTTGCAATTACAACGCGGGGGCGACGGAGGAGGACGGGTCCTGTGTGGTGCCGGGGTCGGAGGAGGGGGAATGTTGTCAGGTAGGGTGCGACGGGGTGACGTTGTGGGCGGGGAGTGACCTGAATGGGAACGGGGTTTGTGATTGCGAGGAGGAACCGGATTGTTCGGACTGCAGTTGCACGGGGGATGCCGATGGAGATGGGGTGTGTGACGGATTCGAGGTGGTGGGGTGCCAGGAGGTGGGGGCAACGAACTACGCTCCGGGCGCAACCGATGCCGGGCCGTGCTCTTTTGCCGTGCCGGATTCGTGGGTGGCCACGCCGACGCCGTCGTCGGGTCTTTGGTTGGGCACGGTGACCGTGGACGGGTTGCCGGCGGCGGCGGGCGACTGGGTGGCCGTGTTCACCGCTTCGGGCGTGTGTGCCGGGGCCGCGCCCGTGTTGGTGGTCAACGGAACGGCTTTTATGGCTTTGACGGTGTACGGGGACGATGCGACGAGCCCCGGGGTGGTGGAAGGCATGGGGGAGGGGGGCGTGATGTTTTTGCGGGTTTGGCCTAGCGCATCCGGGGTGGCATACGACGTGCTCAACGCGCAGGGAGTGCCCGGCTGGAGCGGCTGGACGAATACGAACGGCACGCCGTTGCCCGGCTTGGGCCAGCCCACCGCGGTCTACAATGTGGTGACGGGGTCGGTGGTGGTGTTGTGCGCGGACCCGCTGGCTTGCAACTTCGTGGCCGGGTCGGTGGGGGAGGTGGACTGCTTGTACCCGGCGCCCGGGCGGGATTGCTTCGGGGCCTGTGTGCAGGACGGCGATGGGGACGGGGTCTGTGATCCGGAGGAGGTGCTGGGCTGCCAGGACGCATCGGCGTGCAACTTCGCACCCGGGGCCACAGAGCCAGACGGGAGCTGTGTCTATCCCGATGCCTGCGGAGTGTGCGGTGGACCGGGAGCCATCTATGCCTGTGGTTGCGCCGAACTGCCCGTGGGGGCGTGCGACTGCACCGGGGTCCAGCCGGACGCCGATGGGGACGGCATCTGTGACGATGTGGACCCTTGCGTGGGGGCGTTCGACGCATGCGGGGTGTGCCAAGGCCCCGGTGCCATCTATGCCTGCGGGTGCTCCGGCTTGCCGGTCGGTGCCTGCGACTGCGCCGGGAACACCTGGGACGCCTTGGGCGAATGCGGCGGGGACTGCCCAGCCGACGCCGACGGAGACGGCACCTGCGACGACGTCGACCCCTGCGTCGGCACCCTCGACGCCTGCGGCGTCTGCCAGGGCCCCGGCCCCATCTACGCCTGTGGCTGCCAGGACCTCCAGCCCGGCACCTGCGACTGCGACGGCACCCTGCTCGACGCCCTGGGCGACTGCGGCGGCGACTGCCCTGCCGACCTCGACGGCGACGGCATCTGCGACAACGCCGAGATCCCCGGCTGCCCCGACCCCTCCGCCTGCAACTTCGCTTGCGGCACCACCGACGACGACGGCACCTGCACCTACCCTCCGCTGGGCCTGACCTGCGCCGGGGACTGCCTCCTCGACACCGACGGCGACGGCATCTGCGAGCAGGACGAAGTCCCCGGCTGCACCGACCCCGTCGCCTGCAACTTCGACCCCCTCGCTACCGACCCCATGAACAACTACTGCGCCTATCCCGAGGCGGGGTGCGACTGCGCGGGCGACTGCCCCCCCGACCCCTGCCCCGCGGACATCAGCGGCGACGGCATCATCGGGACCGCCGATTTGCTCGCTGTTTTGGCTGGGTTTGGCTTTGCATGCGGTGAAAATTAAAGAAAACAACATACCATGAAACGCTTCGCGCTCGCCCTGGTGGTCTGCTGGGCCACGTCTTTCCCCTCGTGGGTGGTAGGCCAAACCGGCATCGGCATTGTCCTCCAATCCCCCGCTTCCCACACGTTCCCAGAAACGACTGTGGGCACCACGTCCACCTTCACGGTGACGTTGTCGAACAGCGTGGCAACGACGCAGACTGCGTACTTCGGGGGCCTCGCGGCTCCGTTCTCCCTGGTCTCCACGGCACCGGTCACCCTCGGTGCGTCGGGCAGTGCGGAGATCACGGTGCAGTTCTCGCCGACGGCCACGGGCACCTTCACGGACACCCTGACCGTGGTGGGCAACATCTTCGGCCAAGCCTCCCTCGTGGTGTCCGGCACCGGCATCCAGGTGAACCTCGATTATGAAGCGACCTCACTGGGCTTCCCCTCGACGGCCCTCGGCGCCACCTCCACCGTCTCGGTCGCAGTGCACAACGTCGGCGACGGCACGGCCCTGCTCGCGGCTCCGGTCTTCTCGCACCCCGCCTTCACCCTCGTCCCGGAAAGCTCCACGCTCTCCATCCCCGAAGGCGAATCGGGCACCCTGACCTTCGCCTTCGCCCCGACGGCCGCTGGCGTCTACGACGAAACGGTCACCATCGCGAGCAACGACCCCAACGACCCCTCGGTCACCCTCACCCTCACGGCCACGGCCGTCTCCGAGGTCAGCGGCGAGGTCTGCAACACCACCTGGACCCTGGCCAACTCCCCCTACACCCTCGTCGGCAACGTCACCGTCCCCGCCGGCTGCACCCTCACCATCGAGCCGGGGGTGGTTGTGGAGGGGACCTTCTTCATTTTGGTAGCAGGAGGATTGAACACCATAGGAACTGAGCAATCTCCTGTTTTATTCGATGGACCTGTGATTTCTGGGAGTTCCGGTTCAACTCTTGATCTCGATTATCTAACCAGTCTAAACGATGGTGGACTTTATGGAGCGAATACGGCAGATATCTTTCATGAAGATTTTGAAGACTTTCCGATAGGAAGCCACCCATTCACATGTTACAACAGAGATTGCTGCAATAGTTACCACGTGGCAAGCGCCGGCAACGGCTGGGGTTGCGAAACCACACAAATCACGTCGAATGCAACGCATGCCCATTCCGGTGAAAAGTCCTTTCAATGGTATTCGAACACCTACTACGCTGATTTATACCTCACTCACCCAATTGTTGCGCCGTCAACAGGGTTGTATTACTTCTCCTTTGGTTGGAAAACAACCCAGCAAGAAATTGATCACGGCATGAGAGCGTACTATTCCATAAACGGCCAATCTCCTTGTACATCTTGCCAAAACGACCCATGGAACCACTTCTATGAATCCGCTTGGGAAGACAACACTTCGCTCGAAAATCGCATCGTGGGCACTTATGTATACATGCATGCAGGCCAACGTATCAATTTGCGCATTGAGCACAGCATGGCAAACGATGGTTCGGGATGCAGGAACGAACAAAGAAGTTGGATCGATGACATCCGATTGACTTCTGTAGATGGAATTGAGACTGATTTTATAATCTACTCAAACAACTTCAACTCCAACTTGGGTTCAGAAGAGAACACCATTCTCAATACCCTGGGTTGGACCGGAC
>JBIKTK010000099.1:0-5267 GCA_044348125.1 Flavobacteriales bacterium
CCGAAAGGACCCGGGTTCCGATGTGGTGCTCGAAATCGGGGCACCACCCCCTGCTATCCATGCGGTGGGCTTCTGGGGACCCTCGGGGATTGTGGTGCACAACATCCCCATGCGCGGGGCCTCGGGTACCCTGTTTCGCAAGTTGTCCGGAGGCATTTGGGAAGACCAAATCCGTTCCCTCCCCGTGGGCATGGTGGTGTTGCAGTTTGGGGGAAACGCCGTGCCCTCGATTTCGGATGCGGCATCCGCCCGGCGCTACGCTGTGGGATTTGGCGCGCAGATTGCGCTGTTCCGGAACCTCTTCCCGGAAGTGCCCATCGTGGTCATCGGGCCTTCCGACATGGCCATCAAGGTGGGAGAACAGTTTGAAACCTACCCCCAGCTCATCGAGGTGCGCAACCAATTGAAGCAGGTCGCCAGGGAGCAACATGCTTTGTATTGGGACCTCTTCGATGTCATGGGGGGCGAGCGTTCCATGCACGCTTGGGTGACCTCAGACCCTCCGCTGGCCGGGCCGGACCACATCCACTTTTCGCCACTCGGAGCGAAGCGGGTGGGCGAATTGCTCGTCCAGGCCTTCGAGGCGGAGTGGGCCCTCTGGGCGGGGGCCGTTCAGCGCCAGTTGGATGCGAAAAAAACCGCTCGGCCATGAGGAGGACCCGGCGCAGCGGTTGGCTGGCGCTCCTGTTGGTCCTGGGGTGGGGCGCAGGGCCCAGGGCGTTGGAGGTTTGGCCTCCAGAACACCGACCGGGCACATGGGCAGCATCTTTGCCGACGGGCCATCCCTTGCGCATGCAGGGCCTGCACTTTCCCGGGGGACAAGGGGCCTTTGAGCGGGTGTATGCACGCATGGATTCGTTGTTGCTGACGGGGACGGGTTCCTTGCAGGTGGTCCACATGGGGGGCTCCCACGTGCAAGCGGGTTGGATGTCAGACCAAATCCGCCAACGATGGGAAGCGCTCGCACCGGGCACCCAACCCGACCGCGGGTTGGTCCTCCCCCACCGGTTGGTGCGGACGAATGGACCCGCGCGGGTGGAGCTCACGGGGTCCGAAGGTTGGACGGGGGCCCGCTGCGGGGTCCGCCAGCACGCAGGGCCCTTCGGAGCGACGGGAATCCGGGCAGAAACTTCGGACACCAACGCCCGCTGGGTCCAGTGGACCACCCGGCCCGATGGTCGGTGCTTCGCCACCAACCGCGTGACGATGTACGGCACGTCTGTGGGCATGGAACCCGCCTGGGACGGCCCGTCCCACCTCCCCTCCCCGGTACGCACCCCCCCCCCCACCGGGTGGCGGTTCGACTTCGCTTCCCCCACAGACACCCTGTGGTTCCGATGGGAAACCATTCCCCCCGACACCAGCGGCCTGCCCCCCGCCCCGCCCCCCTCGGCCGCCCTCCACGGATGGCGGTGCGAGGACACCCGCGGCGACGCCCGGTTCGTCTACCACGACATCGGCAACAACGGCGCCGCGACCGGGAGCTACCTGCGCGACGCCGGCACCCCGTCCTTCCTCGCCCAGTGGACCGACCTCGCCCCCGACCTCGTCGTCTTCGGCATCGGCATCAACGACGCCCATGGCCCCGCCGATTCCTTCGATGCCGCTGCCTTCGAAGCCCGGTACGACAGCCTGATCAGCGGCATTCGTGCCGCCCGGCCCTCGGTGGCCTTCCTGTTTCTCACCAACACCGACAGCCGTTTCAACGGACGCCCCAACCGCGCCGCATTCGCCGTGCGCGAGGCCATGTTCCGGCTGGCCGCTCGCCACGGAGCTGCCGTCTTCGACCTCTTCGACGCCATGGGCGGACTCGGTTCCTTTCGGCGCTGGCAGTCCCTTGACTGGGCCCAAGACGACGGCGTCCACCTCAACGCCGCCGGCTACCGCATCGTCGGCAACCTCCTCTTTGACGCCTGGCTCGATGCCTGGGGCCGGCATGCCCACCCCGACTTCCGGAAACGGTACTTCATTCCCGAACCCATCGCACCCCGACCATGACCACTTGGCTTGAAGGCCTGATGTACGACCCACAGGCCCCGCTCACCTTCACCCGCGGCGTGTTCTGGATCTTCCTGGCCGGGGTGCTGGCCGGCTTCGCCCTGCTCGAGCGCCGAATCGCAGCCCGAAACGCCTTTCTCTTTGCGGTCAGCCTGTTTTTCTACTGGAAAACCAGCGGGTGGTTCTTCCTCATCCTGTTGTTTTCCACCGGAACCGATTGGTTCATTGGGCTCCGGATGCAAGGACAGGAAGGCACGCGGAGGAAAGCTTGGTTGGGGTTGAGTTTGGCCTTGAATCTGATTGTACTCGGTTACTTCAAGTACGCCTATTTCTTTGCGGACAGCTGCAACACCCTGCTCGGGACGCAATTCCGCCCCACCGATGTGCTTGGCGAACTGTCGAATGCGTGGCTCGGCACCTCGCTGCGCGTGGACCGCATCCTGCTTCCGGTGGGCATTTCGTTTTTTACGTTCCAAACGATGTCCTACGCCATCGACGTCTACCGGCGGGAAATCGAGCCGGTGCGCAACCCGCTGGACTTCGGATTCTACGTGAGCTTCTTCCCGCAACTGGTGGCAGGCCCCATCGTGCGCGCCAAGGAGTTCATCCCGCAGATTTACCGGCCGTATGCCGTCAACCGGGCCCTCTTCGGGCTGGGATTGTTCTGGATCATCAACGGGTTGCTGAAGAAGGTTTGGCTTGCAGACTACGTGGCCCTCAACCTGGTGGACCGGGTGTTTGCAGATCCGGTCGCCTACACCGGTCTCGAAAACCTGCTCGCCTTGTATGGCTACAGCCTCCAGGTCTACGCGGACTTCAGCGGTTACACGGACATGGCCATCGGCATCGCCCTGTGGATGGGCTTCGAACTGCCGGTGAACTTCCGGTCGCCTTACAAGGCCCGCAACCCGGGGGAATTCTGGAAACGGTGGCACATCAGCCTCTCCACGTGGCTGCGGGATTACCTCTACATCCCGATGGGCGGCAACCGGGGGGGCACCCGCTTCACTTGGATCATGACGGCCATCGCGCTGGGCTTTCTCCTCCTCATGTTGCCCAGTGCCTTGTCGCGTTGGGTGACCCTTGGGGTGCTGGCGGGGCTGGGCGGGCTGCTCTGGGCCGTGCCTTCCTGGCGGACGGCTTTTGTAGGCCAAATCAATGCCTTCCTAACGATGCTCATCGGGGGGTTGTGGCATGGCGCCAGCTGGAACTTCGTGCTGTGGGGCGGGCTCAATGGCCTCGGGGTCTGGTGGACAAAAATCTGGTCCCGGGTGCGCCCGGCCCGATGGGCGTCCAGCCCTTTGCTGGCGGTGACTGGCATCTTCCTCACGTTCCATTTCATCACGTTCACGCGCATCTGGTTCCGAGCGGGGAGCAAGACGTCCTGGGACACCCTGAACGATGGGCACACGCTGTGGGAGGAGTGGTTCACGGCGAACAGCATGCTGGCACGTCTGTTCCACGGCTGGTCCGAGACACCCTGGGTCGCCATTGTCCAAGGTTACGCCCCGGTCCTGACGGTCATCGGGCTGGGCTACCTCATCCATTTCCTCCCCGAGACCTGGAAAGCCCGGTACCGCGCCGCATTCCAGGGAATGTCCCTTCCGGTGCAGGTCCTGCTCTCCGTGGCCGCCATCGCCATCGCGTGGCAGGCGCTCCGTGCGGGCATGCAGCCTTTCATCTATTTCCAGTTCTGACCGGCCATGTCCACCCATCTTCCTTACGACGAGCGGGTGGACGCGGCCCGGCTGGGCGCCTGCTTCAACAACACGTCCGCCACTTACAAGTTTTACTGGTTCCTCTCCCTCTTGGAAGCGGTGGAGGAAGGGGGCGAACGGCTCACCAAGCAGGACCTCTTTGCCCGCATGATTTCCCATGCCTGGTACACGGTCCATGGCTTTCACCTTTCCTTCGGCAAATCCGACAAGCTGCAAGCCGCCATTGAACAGATTCGGGATTGGGAAAACCTGCCCCTCGATGCCCGTCGTCAAGACATCCACGCGGCCTTGGTGGCTTCGACCCATCCCGGCACCCAGCGCGTGCTCAGGCACTTCGATGCAAACGTGCCCCACAAATTCCTGAGCCCCTGGCTCGGCAGTGGCAACCGGCAAGACGTGTACCTCCGGTCCCAGCACGGCGAGAACTACCCCCCCTACGCCCTGACGCCTGACCAGCGCGCCCTCTGGATTCAGCCCTACTGGCTGGATTACTTCCGGCGGCACGCAGGCATCTTGAAGGACTTTTGTTTTTGGAATTTGGCCTTGTTCCTCCAAACCCGCAATCCCAACGTTCCCGACATCCCGAGCAAGCTAATGCGACCCGAGCGCCGGGGCAGCCTCAACCGGCACAAGCGGGAATTCTGGGACGTCGTGTGGCAGGAGAAGGGTGCGCTGGCGTGCATCTACACGGGCCTACCGCTGGCCCCAGGACAATACGATGTGGAGCATTTCGTGCCTTACCAGTTCGTGGCGCACGACCTGATGTGGAACCTTCTGCCCGCTGACCCCGCTTTCAACAGCAGAAAGGGAGACAAACTGCCACCGCTCGACCGTTACTTCGACGCGTTCTACGCAGTTCAGCGGGAGGCCTTGCAGGTGATCGGCACCACCCGCCCACGCAGTCCGTTCCTCGAGGACTACCTGATGGCTTTTCGTACCCTCGATGTCTCAAGGGAACAGTACCGGGCCTGCATCGAGCCCATGGTCACCATTGCGCACAACAACGGATTTCAATACCTCGGTGCCTGATTCCGGGCTTTTGCAGGTTACTCGCAGGGCACTTCCTGGTATGCGCTGCAAGCCTGCTTCTTTGCCATACAGCCCGTGCTGACGACCATTCCTCCCAACAACAAAATCCCCAAGGCGACATAGGTCCAACGCACACCCAACTTGTTTGAAGCAGTACTCATCGGTTCAATCTTTGCTTGTGAACGCAATTTGGTGCGTATTTCGTGCCTTCGAAAGCAAACTTTCGGTTTTTTTTTCACGGCGCATTCTGCAAATCTTTGGGTCATGAAACGATGGATGGGCTTGTTGGGGTTTGTTTGGGTTTGCCATGCCCTGTTTGTGCGGATTTACCTGATCGACACGCCGATTCCCACGGTTCTGGAACCTTGGGCCCGGGCCATGGAGATGCACCGGGGCTTGTACTTGATTTCCTTGGGGACGGCGGCGGCTGTGGTCACCGCCGGAACCATCACCCGGTTTGACGAGCTTCCGGCCCGGTGGCGTGGGCTCTGGATGGCGGCGGTGGCACTGGGAGCGGCCGGT